>JAIXKT010000026.1:21117-30271 GCA_026932145.1 Bacteroidia bacterium | reverse complement strand
AGGTCAAGCGCTGCGTTGAGCGACATTTGTTTTGGATGGGAGTGTTTGCGCAGCAAAACACGAAGAACAAAACTACGCCGCAGGCGTAATGTCGCTCAACGCAGCGCTTGACGAAGTTCCGAGAAAAAAAAGAGAAGACCAAAATTTATTTTGGTATTCCGGTGTTTTTTTTCTTGGGATCTAATTTTGTCAAGTGTTTTGTTGGGCGACGTTAGCCGGAACGGCGAGCGGTGCGAGCCGCAGCCGGCGCAAAGCCCAGGCGTATCTTAGACAAAATTAGGTCAAGCGCTGCGTTGAGCGACATTTGTTTTGGATGGGAGTGTTTGCGCAGCAAAACACGAAGAACAAAACTACGCCGCAGGCGTAATGTCGCTCAACGGTTTAGGGCTTTGTGAAGTGGCGGATTATTTGCACTAACTTTCAATAGAAGCACCGACCTCAAAGATAGTACAAAAGTTTCAATCGAAGCCGTTTACCCGCCATTTCACAAAACCCTTGTTACAGGCTGGCGTTCTGTCGTTCGTGTTGTCAAGTCATTTTCTGTCGTGAGTTTCGCTGTCGTGTCGGCTGTGCGGTTGTGGTTTTAAAAATTTTAGAAGGGAAGGGATTTTAAAAATAATTTTTCTGTTGGGAAAAGCGGAAGCTCTTTTGCAATTTTTGGTCTGTGCGTTGGCTTGTGTGAATTGCAAATGTGCTTACGCTTGTGTGTTTGGTTTTCCGTTCCACGCTTTTTCTAAATCAATAGTTTCACTTTTTGGTTGTCTTTCAATTTCTAATAAGTCAATGTCCACTTTTACAGGAATGTCCGAAGCAAGTCCTGCAATAAAACAACTACCTACCGACAAAACAGGAATTGATTCAAACGAAAGTTTGTCCAAGTAGGCAACGGTTTTTTCAATGGCTTTTATGTCAAGGTCGTTAATTAAGCGATGAATAAAATAGTTGTGTAATTGCGAAATAATTGTTGGCGAAATGTCATACGGTCTTTGGCTTGCGACTGTCAAAAATGTGCTGAATTTTCTGCCTTCTTTGATTATTTCTTCAAAAGTTTCAAGGCGATAATCTTTCCACGTTTCGCTCTCTCTTTCTGATGAAGATGAAAGTATGTTGTGGGCTTCATCTACAACAATGTGTAGCGATTTTCTTTCAAACTCGCCACCGTCTTTGTGTTCATCGTATAATTGTTTAACGATAATCAGCGGAAGCGTTTTTTTCATCTCTAAGTTTACATCTTTGAGATTTACAACTTCCAAATTACTATTTGTTGAATTGTTGTCTTCTACTGAAATAAGTTTTTCAAGCATTTCAAACTTTTTGAACATTCGTCCAATTAAAGGGCGAATATGTTCTTGATTTGAATAGCCGTTGATTATTTCGTGATAGTATTGAGAAATAATTTTGAATTTTAACTTTCCAAGATTTGATGCGTCAATAACAATGTTGTCTAAGTTTGGAAAAGCAGCAGTAATAAAATTCTCAAAATTATTATTTGACCAATGTTCTCCGATATGATATGAATGAGTATTGCTGTTTGAAAAATACTTGAAATCGCCTGAGCTAATTTGGTTTAAAATTCCCGAAATGATGTCTTGCCCACTTGACACTACTTGTTTTAAGTGATTAAATAATTCTGAAAATATTGCAAGTCCAAGATTAGGGTCAGCCTTTTGAGAAATAGTTCTAACCATTTTTGAAAGATTTTCTTTTGACCTATTCTCAAAATCATCATCTAAATAATCAGCTTTGATTGCTCTACTCAAAAATGGTTTTTGTGTTTTCTCTGTGGCTTCCAACAAAACCGATATTATTTCAAGTCGTTCAATATTTGATTGTTTGATTGGATATTTATCTCCGTCTGCATTTCGGGTTGTAAGGTTGTATGATTTCTTACTTTTCGTAATCAAATCATCTTTGGTATATTCTCCATTAAAGTCAATTATTACAAAACGTGCATTGTTCTTGAAATTTTTACTTTCTGCATTGGCACTAAACAATTCCGAAAATATTCTTGCAAGTGTATTTGATTTACCGCTTCCTGTGTTTCCAAAAATTCCGATATGACTTGCAAAAAGTTTCTTTATGCTAAGTTTTATTTCTTGTGATGGTTCTTCGGTTAATACACCAATTTTTATGGTTCGTTCATCATTAAAGAAACGATGTAGTTTATTGAACTCCTCTCTGTCAAGTAAATAACATTCGTTATCTATCAGCGGCATTTCTTTGATGCCTTGTTTAAATTTATCCTCTTTTCTGTCAAAATGCCCAAACAGTGAAACTTCTAAAAATCGGGAAATTTTTAGCTCGTCTTTTTTATATTCTTTGTTGTAAACGGTTTCTTCTTTGATGTATTCGCCTTCAACCTTTCCGATAATTTCAATGAAACCTTTTGTGATTTTTATGTAACTGCCAACCGAAACATTTTTTATCGTTCTGCCACGATACGACAAATGCGATAAATTCTTATCCTTTTTTACCTTGACTTTAATTTTTCTGCCTTCAACGGAAGAAACTGTGCCAATAATAAAGATAGATTCCTTTAACAGCGTTTCACTTGTATTACTTTTCTGGCTCTGCATTTTTACTACTCTTTTTTTCTACAACTTTTTTTAGAATGTTTTTTGTAAAACAGTCAAGCGTAAATTTTTCTGTTTCGCTGTCGGGTGTCAAAATTTGTATGTTCGGGTGTTGTATCACTTCCAATTTTGTTTGCATTTTTTCTTTTGAACCTTGCGAACAACAAACAAATATTCTAAGTGTAGGATTTGCTTTCGCTGCTCTCAAAGTAATTTCTTGAATATGCTTGTCGTCCATTGAAAAACCAACAACAAATAAAGTTGCATTTTCTTTTTCCAATTCGCTTGAATACATTCTTAGCAACTCGTAGTAATAGAGATTTAAAACACTTTCCAAGTGTTTAGATTCTTCGGGATTTACAACAAGTATTTTCTTGTATTGCTCTAAAAATTCGCTTCCTGTTTTATTTGCCGTTGCTTCGTCAATGTGATTTAATGAATGAGCAAACGTTATTTTGTCTCCTACTTGTTGCCAAGTTGTTGAGCCGTGAATTTTGATAATATTGAAAACAGGAATTTCAGAAACGTGGTCAAAGTGCAAACTTCTTTGCTGAATTGATTTTTTGAAATGTGCTGAACTGAAAGTTGGATTAAATTTTCCCGAAAATCCGTCATTGTATTCAATAAAAAGTCGTTCAAGCGAAGTTTCCATTAGCACGTCAATATTGGTTGTAAACAAATTGACTTGCTTACTCAAAATGGTGCTTTTACGTTGTAAAATAACTTCTGACAAAGCAAGAAAAAAGTCGTCATAGTTTCCCTTTGTTTGTTCGTATTCAGTAGTTGAAACAGAATTGTCAATTACCTTTTTGTTAGGCAACATTACTTTACTGAAATACTCTTTGTATTGCGTTTCTCGTTCTGTTTCGTTTTGTGCTTCGTTTAATTTCTTTTCAATATTGCCAAGCAACGGAAGAAAAGGCGTAGAAGTTCCTGCACCAAACAAAAAGTTGATGTTTGAGCTTTGAATTACTTCGGATAAGTCTTGTAATGTTCTTTCTTCCATTTTTAAAACGCCTTAAATTTCTCGCCCAAATAATGCTTTAAATTCCATTTTTTTGTGGTGTCTAACGCTCTTTCAAGGCAAATGAATTTTTTATCAGTATGAGTTTTAAAATGCTCAACGGTGTCCATATCCAAAACGCTGTCCAAACAAAGTAATGTTTCCTTTTCTCCGTCTGTTGCAAATAGGATTTCGTTTTTTGTAAACTCATCTTTCTTTGTCAAAGTGTAATTGAGTGTAAAGCCGTTTTTCAACAGAATTTCTGTTACCAATTCATCACGATTGAATAAAGAAGTGAGCTGTGCTTCCTTTTCGGCAATGTATTTATTCAAGAACTCAATGTTTTCTTCCGTTGTTTTTTCAGGGTCAGGTGCAAATTCTACTCTTGGGAAATTTGATTTTACCAATTTGAAAACTTTGAAGCCTAAACCTTTTAACGCTTCTTCTTTATGTCCGTTAGTAAACAAATCAGGTTGCTCTTTTTTCTTTTCTTCAATCAGTTTTCTAACTACTCGTTTATTCCGTTCAATAGTAATATCGCTGATTTTTTTGTAACCTGCTTTGTGGGCTTCATTACTTTCATTAGTGGCTTCTGGGATTTGAACTAAAATAAATTTTCTGTTGTCTTGCTCTTTTTTATTTAGTTCTAATATTGCTTGTCCTGTTGTTCCTGAACCTGCAAAGAAGTCTAAAAAAATATCGTTATCACTTGTGCCAAGCAATGCCAGTTTTTTAACCAATGAAACAGGTTTAGAATACTCAAAAACAGCTTCATCTAAAATGCCGACTAAATCTTTTTTAGAATTGTCATTAGAAAATTCATTTTCTAACAAATCAAGACTGCTTATTGATTTTGTTCTTTGTTTGTAATCAATATAATATCCTTGTTCTCCTTTTTCAATCGTTGCATTTTGATATGTTTTTGTGTAAATACGGTTTGAGCCATTTTCTTTGACAACAATAAATCCGTTTGTATATCCAAAATCAAACAATTCTTTTGACCAACGCCAACAAAAATCACTTTTTGGATTTCGCAACTTTCTTGCTTCCATTTCTTCTTTTGAAACTCCGCCCGGTCTATAAATTACACCGTCTATTTCAATTTCATAATCTAAAGATGGAGAATACTGTATAGAGCCATAGTCTAAAGTTTGGTTGAGTTTATAAATTCCTCTTTCTTCAACCCATTCATCTTCATACTTAAATCCATCGTCAATGTGTTCAAAAGAATTTAATTGACTTTCTTCCGACTTTTGATAACAAATAACGTAATCGTTATTTTTTGCAAAGTGTTCGCTTGATTTGCCACCTCTTTTAGTAACTCTTGGTAATTCTCCAATGAAATTTTCTTCTCCAAAAACTTCATCGCACAATTTTCTCAAATGATGAACTTCGTTATCATCAATAGAAATAAAAATTACTCCGTCCTCACGCAAAAGCTGTCTTGCAATCAATAAACGGCTATACATCATATTTAGCCAATTACTGTGATAACGTCCGTCTGTTTCTGCGTTTGTGTCAATTTTCAATCCTTCTTCAAGAACTCCTGCATCTTCCCAATAGGCTTTTTTGTCTTGCGAATAATTGTCGGAATACACAAAGTCTTTTCCTGTGTTGTATGGCGGGTCTATGTAAATGCACTTAACCTGTTCACGATAAGCGGTACTTAACAGTTTCAATACTTCTAAATTTTCTCCCTCAATTATCAGATTTTCACTTTCGGTTGGGTTTACGCTTCTTTGTTCGTCATATATCAGCGTTGCATTACTTGGCGAAAACGCATTGCGTTTTGCTGCTGTTTTGCCAAACCAACGAAATTCGTAACGTTCTGTTTCGGCTATACTTTCGGGTTTAACAAGTTTCTTTAACTCGTTAATATTTAGTTCGCCTTCGTTTGTAAAAAGGTCGGGGAACAAATTTTTCAATGTTTCCAAACGCTCTTTGTTCCAATCGTTGCTCAATGGCATATAGTCGTTAATGTTTTCCATTTTTACGCTTGTTCAATTTTTGAATTAATTGTTTTTGCTGCTTCTGTTCTAAAGTAGCTGTATTCTTTTACAGGTGCTTTGTAATGCACTTCAACTCCTAACGCTTCAAAGTGTTTTACTGCACAACGAATACGATATGCTTCACTTTCGGTTAATGCTTTTTTATCGTTTAGGTCGTTTGTTCCTTTTGTTTCTACGACAAAATAAAATTCGTTTTCATTGCCTGTCTTTAAACTTTTACGTTTCATTACCAAACCAAAATCAGGTTCGTATTCGCCAATCGGTGTTTTTATTTTGTAATAACTTGGAAGTTTTAAGAAACATACAATTTCATCGTCCACATCTGCCGATTTTGCAAATGTTTTTTCTACAAAACTGTCCACAAGCATTTTGTCAAAAACACCTTTGTTAGGCGTTTCTACATAAGCCTCTGCCGTTAGATTTCTAACAAAGTCGTCAAACAAAAACGGAAATTCTTCGCCTGTCAAATGATAGTCAAGTCCTCTAATCATTTCGTCTAATTCAATGTTGCGGATAATTGCTGCGGCTTGATGAATATATTGTGGCGGATTTTTTACAAACTGTTCGTGATTTTTAATTTGCTTAGTGATTTCAAAAAGCGTGTTGTAGCTCATTCCTGTATTTTCACTCAACTCCTCAACTAAATCCAAAGGCGTGAAATACGCTTTTAGATTGTATGTTTCTGTTCCGCCAAAATTGTCTTTTATTCCTTCTTCTGAAATTTCGCCAATAGAACGACTGCTTACTTCTGCAACATAATCAGCAATATTGATTTTATTGATTTCTTCTGTTGCTTTTGTTACAAGATTTGTTTCGTCAAAAGCGGTTGTATAATTGGTTTTCTTTGAAAGCGATTTCCAAAAACGTTTAAAAGCGGTATCTACCGTTTCATTTTGATTACGTTTAAAATGAACTTCGTTTTGTGGTTTTCCTTTGTGTGTATGCGACATTCCCGCACCTGCCGAAGTTGTTCCGTAAACTTCTTTGATTTCTTCCTGATACTGCGTTACAAAAGTTTCGTAAGTTTCATTAGGAATAACCGTTAGTTGATTGATACGTTCCGTATCGTTCGTATCTAACGCATCATAAATTCTTTGTCCGTCTTGGTTTACGCAAATACGCAAGCCACGCCCAATTTCTTGCCGTTTGCGAACTTCTGAATATGCTGTATTTAGTGTTGCGATGTTGAATACATTCGGATTGTCCCAGCCAACACCTAAAGCAGAGTGCGAAAAAATAAACTGAACAGGATTATTGATATTCAATAATTCTTCTTTGCCTTTTAATATGAGTTCGTAAATTTTCTTCTGCTCCTTTTGTCCACCCTCATTATCGGCAAATTCTCCGCTTCCTTTTTGAGCAAAATAATAGCCTTGAATTTGGTTAATATATTCATCTGTTGGTTGGCTACCGTTAAATTCGGCATAAACTTGTTTGTATTTTTCTACGAAAAGATTTTTGATAATCGGGTTTTCGCCAATATAGTTTGCAACTCTATCAATAAAAATCAAGGAAAGGCATTTGATACCTTGTTCGGCTAATTTTTGAGATTTTTGAAAATGGCGAAGAATTAACCATTCCAACTGCAAAGCCCAAATACTCTGTAAATTTCCCGATGATTGTTTTTCTTCCAATATCACACCATTGGAAAATTCAATAGACCATTTTCCTGTTCGTAAACTTTTATTGATACGAGCTACTTGATAATTCAGATAACTTGGGTTATTGGTTTTCTCTCCCAAATTGTCGCCAACTTTCAGCCAATTAGTTTCTTCAAACACAAACTTACCACCTTTCAGTTTCCACGCTTTTACCTTTGCTTTTGGGGCACTCGTCCCGTTTTGCGTTTCGGTCAATTCAATTTTTATCGTGGCTTCATCGTTTTTTTCTGAAACGGTAAGCACTTCTATTTTCTTTACCAAACCTTGTTTGTAACTGTCGTAAGGCGTTAAACGATAAATAAGGTTTTTCATCGTTTTATGTGTTGCCGAATAACGAAGTTTAAAAAGCGGATTGAGTTTTGCGATTTGCTTAACGGAATTATCTGTGTCCATTCCTTCCTGTGGTTCGTCCATTATGATAATCGGATTTGTTTTTCCGATTGCGTCAATGAAAGGAATGTTTGCAAATAAATCTTCTCGTTGTGCTTGGTTTAAAATTTTATCTTCCGAATTAAACGAAGCAAGTGTCATTACCATTACTTGCGGGTGTTGTTCCTCAATGAAATTGGTAACTTTATTTAATTTTTTACTGTCGTATTCAAATAATTTTGGCGTGAAGCCGTAAATGTTTTCAAGTTGTTTTTCAAAAATTTGAGAAGCACTTAAAACGCCTTGACGAATGGCAACCGAAGGAACTAAAATGATGAATTTAGTAAAACCGTAATGTTTGTATAATTCGTAAATTGTTTTTAGGTAAACAAGCGTTTTCCCTGTTCCTGTTTCCATTTCAATACAAAGGTCGTTGTCGGTTGAAAGTCGGGCTGTTTCTTCATCAATGCCGTTTTCTAATAAAACATTTTTTGCATTTTCATTTAGCTGTTCTGTTGTCAGTTTACACACGTTGGCACGAATACCTTCAAAAGTCGCATTATCAAAAGTGTTTTTTTCTGTTCCGTCAAACACTTTCACAACCGACTGTATCGCTGTGTCCTGATATTTTAAACTTTCTAATTGTAATTCCATTACTTTTTACCGTTCTTTTTGGTTAAGTATTTAATTTCTTCTTCTGCTGCAAGCAAAATATCTTTCACATATTTTTCTTCTGCAAGTTGGTTAGCAACCTGTTTGCTCATAAATTTTACAATAAGGTCTTTTTCGTCCACCTTAAAAGTCTTAGCGATTATAGGTAACATTTGTCTGCTTACAGGTCGTTCTCCACGTTCTAATTTGCTCAAAGTGCTTTGGTCAATATCAAGCAATGCTGCAAGTTTTCGTAAAGGCATTTCAGCCTGTTCTCTCAGTTGTCTAATGTAATCGCCTAAATTTTCTATTTGCATCTTGAAATTTGTTTCTTGACAAGTGTGTCAAAGGTAGTGATAATATTTTTAGTGATAATTAAAATGGTCAAAAAACTTCTCAACATTTTTTGAAAGGTCGGGTGGTGGGTGGGTTTGGGTGCGGTGGAAAAGCAAGCTCTTTTGCAAACTTTGGTTTGTGTGTCGGCTTGTAAGGTTTGCAAATGTGCTTGCTGTGTAGTGGCGAAAATTAATTTTTAAAATGTGCGGTGGGAAAATTTTTAAACCTTTCGTGTCGGTTTGTGTCAGGTTACAGCGAAACTGTTTGTTTTGTCGTGAATGTTGATGTCGGGACGGTCGCCTACGCTTGCCTGTAACGGGCTCGCGGATTTGCGAAGTTCCGAAGGCTCATAGCGGAGCTATGAAAGCCGTAGGAATTTTGCAAATCCGCTGATGTGTTGAAGGTCGAAGCGGAGCGAAGACGCTTTAACACATCAGCGGATGTAATCCGCGAGCCCGATGTGCAAAAGGCGGAGCGAAGCGGAGACTTTTGCACATCGCAGCGCTTGACGAAGTTCCGAGAAAAAAAAGAGAAGACCAAAATTTATTTTGG
>JAIXKT010000026.1:11859-21107 GCA_026932145.1 Bacteroidia bacterium | reverse complement strand
CCGCGAGCCCGATGTGCAAAAGGCGGAGCGAAGCGGAGACTTTTGCACATCGGTTTGCAGCTTGGCGAAGACGGCACTTTTAGCACAAATTTTCAATCGAAGCACAAAGTTCAAAATTAGCTAAAAACTTTAAATCGGAGCTGTTTCCTGCCGTTTTTGCCAAACTGATGTTATAGCCAGTGGTTTTTATCAGATATTATTAAAATCATTACCGACACTAGGTTTCTTTGTTCTTTCTGCAATTTAGAATAAATATAAATAAGGCTTAAAAAGCATTTTATGTTAAAAATACTTATATATTTGTAGTATGTTAAAACCCTAAATTATAAAACTATGTCGGAAGAAGAAAAATCATTAAACAAAACACAAGACATTAATTTGTCAGAACTAAATGAATTGGCAAGTTCAGAAAGTGTAACCATTTACCCTAATGATGTTAGGTTTGATGTGAATGGAAAAGCTATTATCGTAAATGATAAAGCTAGTAACTTTGTAAGAGAAACTTTAAGAGAAACTGGGTCTGCAATTATTATGCCTGGCGGAGACAGACCTGAACTTAAAGCTGACGTTAATGTTTTTTGCCACTTTCATATAAACCTAAAAAAAGGTTGTTCGGCTAAAGAATAATATATTTATTTTGTCAACACAAAGTTCTACCAATCAACCTATTGATTGGCTTCATGGGTTTACTAATACATCTCTGCATCTTATTCTGTTTATGACTGAACAGTGTAATTTTAGGTGCGTATATTGTTATGAGGACTTTAAGTTAGGTAATATCCAAGAAGAGGTTGTATTAGGGATTAAAAATCTTATCCTAAATCGTATTTCCGAAATAAGTCATCTTGCCATTTCTTATTTTGGAGGAGAACCCTTATTGAATAAATCAGGAGTTCTTGATATGACAATTTGGGCAAAACAATTATGTGATAAAAACTCCATAAAATATCACGGTAATATAACTACAAATGGGTATGCTCTTGATGAAAAAACTTTTCAAAGTATTTTTGAGAATGGTATAACTGAGTACCAAATAACGATTGATGGTGATAAGGATTGGCATAATAAATTACGACCTACAATTAATGGTAAAAACACCTTTGATAAAATCATACGTAATATAAAAGCAATGGCACAGTCAAGCTATGATTTTGATTGTGTAATTCGTTTAAATGTTTCAGACTCAAATTTTGAAAGTGTTCAGGATTTTATTGAAACTAAGGAAAACTTAATATTCCTGAATGATAAACGTTTTAAAATTCATTTCCACCCTATTTGGGGGAAACCCGAGTTGGTTCTTAATCAAAAAAAGGGATTAGATGATTTAAATAACTTAGTTCAGCTAAAAGGATTTAATCATACAGAAGAAAGTGGTCTTACAATTTTGAATAAAGAAGATAAAGAAACGCCTATTATTAATTCTGCAACAAAAAAAGGGCGTGAAGTAGGTTATGTTTGTTATGCCTCGAAAGCTAATAGTTTCTCTATCCGTGCTAATGGACAAGTTCAAAAATGTACTGTAGCATTGAAAGATGATATTAATAATATTGGAAAGCTAAATTCCGATGGAACAATGACATTAAATCAAGAGAAATTGGCAAAGTGGATTTTTGCAAAAGAAAAAGGTTGTCCACTTCAAGCATTGGCATTAGAAAAATTAGCTACTCCGTACAAAGATGCAGGTAAATTTAATGATAATGAAAATTAACCCATTGAAACGTAATCATTGGCTTGCTGTACTATTTTTTTGTATAGTAAGTTTTGTTTCATTTTCACAAAATTGTGATTGTGAAAGTGAATTTATTTCAGTAAAAAGTTTTATAGAAGAAAATTATGCTGGGTTTAATGATAAGGTAAGCAACGTAAATAGAAATACCTACTCTAAGTTGGAAAATGATTTACTTCAACAAGCAAAAAGTGCTTCTTCTGATAATTATTGTTACTTTACTATTCAGACCCTTTTGAATTATTTTAATGACGGTCATCTTCGTTTGATTGTTAATCCCAAAAAAACAAACAATTCAGCTACAGAAACAATTTCGCTTTCTTCTGAAACAATTGCCGAACTTCATGCAAAATCAGCAACAGATATTGAGGGAATTTATACGACAATATCAAAAAGTTATGAAATTGCGCTTATCAAAAATCAAACGCCTTTTCGTGATTATGTGGGAGTGATAACGGCTACAAATACTAAAGAATGGGAGGTGGGACAGGTTAAATTAGAACTCAAACACATTGAAGGAGATAATTATAATGGTATTTACTATCTGAAAGACCATACTCCCGAGGTGAAAAGCTATATTCTAAAATCGGGGCAATATAGAATTGATAACTTTATAAAAAATGGAACTACTACACTTATTAATGTAGAAGAAACAGAACCTTTTTTTAAAAATGAAAATTCAACTAAAGTAGTTTTTTATGAGGATGTGAATGATAGTACTGCATATTTGCGTATAAAATCCTTTGACCAAAGGTTTTTTAAAAAAGTTATTTCAGTGGTCAAAAAGAATGAGAAGAAAATAAAAAGTAAACCGTATCTCATAATTGACGTACGCTACAATGGAGGAGGAAGTGATTTTGTCTATGAGCCACTTTTACCGTTTATCTATACCAATCCAATAAAATCAATAGGTGTAGATGTACTTTCCACACCCGAAAATATTTTATCATGGCAACGAGTAATTGATGAAAACCCTAAATTACCCGAAAATGTAAAAAATCGTTTGCAGTACGTTATTTCTCAAATGAAAGAAAATCCTAATCAATTGGTTAATATCGTTAATGATACAACTGAAACAATGCAGGAAATCTATGAGTATCCCAAAAAAATTGCAGTTTTAATTGACAAAGATTGCGCAAGTTCTACGGAAGAATTTTTGCTAACAGCCAAACAAAGTCAAAAAGTAGTTTTAATGGGAGAGCCAACGGCAGGTGTCTTGGATTATTCTAATATGCGTATAAAGAATTTGGAATGTTCACCATTTATATTAGGTTATTCTACAACTCGTTCAAGACGTATTCCTGAAAATGCAATCGATGAAACAGGAATTACGCCTAATTATACAATAGATTTTGATAAAAGGTGGATAGATAATGTTCTTAAAACGATAACAAAATAAGAATAGCTCACGGAAACAAAAAGATGAGCATTGACGGAAGTTTTAAAAAAGATTTATTCTTTAAGTTTTAATTGGTTAGTTGCCTTCTGAGTAGTTGTCCTACCATTGGCTATAACGCAGCGCTTGACGAAGTTCCGAGAAAAAAAAGAGGATACCAAAATTTATTTTGGGATTCCGGTGTTTTTTTTCTCGGAATCTAATTTTGTCAAGTATTTTGTTGGGCGACGTTAGCCGGAACGGCGAGCGGTGCGAGCCGCAGCCGGCGCAAAGCCCAGGCGTATCTTAGACAAAATTAGGTCAAGCGCTGCGTTGAGCGACATTTGTTTTGGATGGGAGTGTTTGCGCAGCAAAACACGAAGAACAAAACTACGCCGCAGGCGTAATGTCGCTCAACGGGCTCGCGGATTTGCGAAGTTCCGAAGGCTCATAGCGGAGCTATGAAAGCCGTAGGAATTTTGCAAATCCGCGAGCCCGATGTGCAAAAGGCGGAGCGAAGCGGAGACTTTTGCACATCGCAGCGCTTGACGAAGTTCCGAGAAAAAAAAGAGGATACCAAAATTTATTTTGGGATTCCGGTGTTTTTTTTCTCGGAATCTAATTTTGTCAAGTATTTTGTTGGGCGACGTTAGCCGGAACGGCGAGCGGTGCGAGCCGCAGCCGGCGCAAAGCCCAGGCGTATCTTAGACAAAATTAGGTCAAGCGCTGCGTTGAGCGACATTTGTTTTGGATGGGAGTGTTTGCGCAGCAAAACACGAAGAACAAAACTACGCCGCAGGCGTAATGTCGCTCAACGGGCTCGCGGATTTGCGAAGTTCCGAAGGCTCATAGCGGAGCTATGAAAGCCGTAGGAATTTTGCAAATCCGCGAGCCCGATGTGCAAAAGGCGGAGCGAAGCGGAGACTTTTGCACATCGCAGCGCTTGACGAAGTTCCGAGAAAAAAAAGAGGATACCAAAATTTATTTTGGGATTCCGGTGTTTTTTTTCTCGGAATCTAATTTTGTCAAGTATTTTGTTGGGCGACGTTAGCCGGAACGGCGAGCGGTGCGAGCCGCAGCCGGCGCAAAGCCCAGGCGTATCTTAGACAAAATTAGGTCAAGCGCTGCGTTGAGCGACATTTGTTTTGGATGGGAGTGTTTGCGCAGCAAAACACGAAGAACAAAACTACGCCGCAGGCGTAATGTCGCTCAACGGTTTGCAGCTACCCGAAGGTGGCGATTTCGGAGTACTTCACTGTCAACCAAGCACAAACTTTGATAGAAGCACAAAGCTTGATTTAACCACTGAGCCGCCACTTTTGGGTAGGTGCTGTTATAGCACGTATTTATTCTTTTTTCGTTCCCAAAAGGTATAATACCACGCCTGGCCCCGATTTTATTTTGTTTATTTCCCAATCGTAATTTTCTGTCCCTTTCAGATTGCCAACAAGTTCGTTCATTTCTTTTACCGAATAAGTCCGAAAAGAAGAAACAATACCGTCCCACAATACAAATAACGGAACAATTGGAATTAAATATGTGAAAATAATTCGTCCGAGTTTAAAAGGTCGTATGAAAGGTGTTGTTATTAAAACGCTAAGGGGGGAGAACAACATTGCCAAAACACTTGGCACACTTCTCTCCTGTGCTTCAAAAATAGCGATTGAGCTGTTCGTGTCTATGGCATTTTGAAGGATTAGTTTTGCGTCATCTGGTCTGAAATGGTGCAACGACAAAAATTGTGTTCGTAATCCCTTTAATTCGGTCGGAACATTTCGGGCATCTACCGATTCTTCTATAAACTCGAAATTATCGGCTTGCTCTTTTGCAAACTTAAATGCTGAAATATTTGGGTAGTAGTCAGTTAGCATTACTTGAAGATTCGGAATGTCTTTTATTAGTTCTGAGTTAAGCCAAATAAGTCCACCTCCACCACCTGAACCAAGGTCAATAATTCGATTCGTTTTGCTCTTTTCCAATCCTTTTTTAATAATCGGAATTATCGGTTTGTACATTTTTGTCCTGTTGGACAAGAACTGTAAAAAGTCAGTTCCGTAATTTCTTAAAAAACTCGGAAACCATTTCAAGTCTTCAAATTCAAATAAGTGTATTCTTCTCATTTCTGTCGTTTAATATGTGCTATAACGGTTTGAAAATTGGCGATGGGCGGGACTTTTAGCACTGAACCTTAATCGAAGAACAGAAGTTGAATTTTGCACTTCCGTTGATACGAAGCTGTTCAGCCCGCCTATTGCCAATTTTTTTGTTAGTGGCATGGTGTTTCTATTTTGATTTTATTGGTATCCAAATTTCTTCTTCTGATGTTGGGTCATTGTTCTTGTATTTGTCGCCTAAAACTTCAAAATGCGGTCTGTTGTCTAAAATGTAGTCCGAATTTGGCAACCACGTTCCCAAAATGTATTGAAAAATTGAATTGTTCGTGTTTAAACCTTTGTATTCAAAAACCGCATAAAGTCCACTTGGCAAAACAAAAGTTTCCATTTCGTTTGGCACATTGTTAAAGTCCGAAACTTCAACAGTCGCCCAACGTTTAAATTCGTTTGTCGGGTTGAAGTCCGCAAAATGTGTTGGTTTGTAAACTGTCAATGAAATCAATTCGTTTGTCAAGTTGTTGGTTATGTATTTTCGTCTTGGCATAAAACTTTTCCAAAGTTCGCCAATTTTGTAATTCGCAAAACTCATTGAAAGTCGTTTCCCGACTAATTTCTTTTCGTTTGTCATTTCAATTCTTGGTGTCATTTTTCTATCTCAATATCGTATTTGTCTAAAAGCCCTGAAACACCTAAAATAGAAAATTTCGCTTTTTTAATTCTGTTAGTTTCAGGGTCAATGGAATAATTGTAAGAAGTCCGAAAGTCTGCTTTTTCAAGTGTCGTGTGGTCAAAAACCGCTTGTGTCAAATTACAGTTGTCAAACACCGCATTTGTTAAGTCAGCTTCCTCAAAGTCTGTTTCATGTAATTGCGAATTTTTAAAAATCGTCTTTTTGATTTTCGTCTTGTAAAACGAAGAATGATTTAATTGGCAACCGTCAAACGAAAAAGAAAGTCCAAACTCGTTGCAAGTGTCAAAACGAAGTCCCAACATTTTGCAGTCTTTGAATTTGATGTCCCGTAACGCTGTCTTGTTGAGTTTTGCCAAACTGAAATTGCAATCGTTAAATGTGCAGTCTGTAAACTTAAATTCTGAAAGGTCTTTGTTGGAAAAATCGCAACTATTGAAAATGCAGTTTTCGAATTCGCCTTTTGTCAGCGAATCGTTTCGGTCAAAGGTTTTGTCTGTAATATAATTTTCCTGCATTTGTCTGTTCTGTCATTTGGAACGGTCTGTCGTGTTACACTTGCCACTAACGCAGCGCTTGACGAAGTTCCGAGAAAAAAAAGAGAAGACCAAAATTTATTTTGGGATTCCGGTGTTTTTTTTCTCGGGATCTAATTTTGTCAAGTGTTTTGTTGGGCGACGTTAGCCGGAACGGCGAGCGGTGCGAGCCGCAGCCGGCGCAAAGCCCAGGCGTATCTTAGACAAAATTAGGTCAAGCGCTGCGTTGAGCGACATTTGTTTTGGATGGGAGTGTTTGCGCAGCAAAACACGAAGAACAAAACTACGCCGCAGGCGTAATGTCGCTCAACGCAGCGCTTGACGAAGTTCCGAGAAAAAAAAGAGAAGACCAAAATTTATTTTGGGATTCCGGTGTTTTTTTTCTCGGAATCTAATTTTGTCAAGTATTTTGTTGGGCGACGTTAGCCGGAACGGCGAGCGGTGCGAGCCGCAGCCGGCGCAAAGCCCAGGCGTATCTTAGACAAAATTAGGTCAAGCGCTGCGTTGAGCGACATTTGTTTTGGATGGGAGTGTTTGCGCAGCAAAACACGAAGAACAAAACTACGCCGCAGGCGTAATGTCGCTCAACGGGAAAAGTATTGGCGAAGTGCGGGATTTCGAAGAACTAAACGTTCAAGAATTCACAAACGTAGCGAATGCTTTTTCAATGAAACTAAATTACAAAAAAATGTGGAATTGAAAAGCATAAGCGGATTAAAATTACAACTCTTTCAACTTGCATTTAACCCCGCATTTTGCCAATACCATGTTAGCAGAAGTGTCTTCTTTAGCGCGTCCAATCCTCAAGCTTCCCATTTTTCTCTTGCCAAATTTCTATATAAATATCTTCTGAAATTGGTTTTCCTTTATCCTTCAAAATATCAAATTGTAGTCCAGTTAAAGCATTTCTCACTTTGCTGATACAATACTCATATTCATCTTCCTCATAGAACTCTTTTCGTTCTTCATTTGAATAGGTCATTCTCACATTTGATATTTTTCCATTTTCAGAAATTGTAATTAGATATTTTTCCGAACAATCATAATCACTTTTCCAATTTTTCTTTTTCAGTTTTTCAAAGATAATTTTAGAAACTTTGCTTTTATCCTTTCGATTAATTCCATTTTTGATTTTTGCATAATTTTTCACATTTCCTTGACTAATTAAATTTCCATTTTGAAAACCTAAAACAGTTTCGTATTCAAATATTTTATAAAAAACTCCGTCCCAACGGAGAATTTTATTTTTTTCTGTTTTGTCAGGAAAATTGATTAATCCAGTAAACCAATTAATAAAAACTCTGTTGTTTTCCACTTTATCGCCAAAAATTTCCTTCATCTTATTTTGAGAATTAGATAAATTTACTGATTATCCGTTTATGCACCTGTTATATTCGCAATTACTAGTCTGTCAAAGAGTTTGTCTCCAAAATACCGTCTGTTTAATTTGTAAATAAACTCGTTGAGATACAACTGTAAGTATTTCCTTTTGATTTTATGGTAGTTGCCCAGCAATGTCCGTTTTGCATTACTGATTGCGATATGCACCCATTTGAGTGTTTCCTTGGTGGTTTTGGCGTCTGATTTCTCGGTGACGTGCAATTCCACCAGATCGGAGATGTCAACGTAAGAAGTGCTTTTGTCCGAAAATACGATGGCATCATCCTCCATGCAGTCCCTGACCACGCCGTTGATTCCTTCACTTTGATGGCTATCCAGTACCCTGGCCTTGAAATAACGCACATGCTTCTCCTTTTTGCCCGTTTCGATATCTTCCAACGGGGTGCTTTCGGCCATCACCGCAACGTTCTGCTTTCCCTCGGCTCCCCGGCCACGTGTACCCTTGCCTCGCTCGATTTCCTTACTGGCCACCGAAAAGTTAACGAATTCTTGCGGTTTCTTTCAGCGCCGCCAATACCGCCAGCCCGTCGCGCAAGGGGCGCGGCTCGTGTGTGCGGATGAAGTCAGCTCCACCTGCGGCGGCGGCAAGCTCTGCAGCGAGTGTCGCGGCCCCGACATCCCCCGGACCACGGCCTGTGAGCGCGCGCAGAAAGGATTTGCGCGAAACAGACAGAAGCACCGGCAAATCGAAGCGCAGCCGCAATTCATCGAACCGCGCCAGCACCGAGAGCGAGGTTTCGGGAGCAGCCCCCAGAAAAAACCCCATGCCGGGATCAAGGACAAGGCGGTTGCGTTTGATACCGGCACCCGTCAGCGCCGCGATGCGCGCGTCAAAGAACGCCGCAATGTGATCCATGATGTCGCCAGCGGGTGCCTCGCGCCGATCTGCCTGCCCGTCTTGCACCGAATGCATAACGACGAGTTTGGCAGATGATTTCGCCAATTGCGGATAGAACGCAGCGTCTGGAAAACCGCGAATATCATTGAGATAGGCCACACCACGCGACAAGGCATAGGCTTGCGTCGCGGGTTGATAACTGTCGAGCGAGACGGGAATGCCATCTGCCTTGAGCGCGTCCAGCACCGGCGCGATACGCGCGATTTCTGTGTCGGACGAAACAGGCGCGGCGTCGGGATTGCTGGATGCCGGACCGAGGTCGATCACATCTGCCCCCTCGGCCATCAGCTTACGCGCCTGCGCAATGGCTGCGTCTGGCGCCAGATACCGGCCTCCATCGGAGAAACTGTCCGAGGTTATGTTGACGATGCCGAAAATGATGAGCGATTTATTCATGGGGGCTTCTATAATAATACCTAAAATCCGCAGGTAGTTAATTAGGATGTTTAAAGATTCTGATTATCCGTTTATGCACCTGTTATATTCGCAATTACTAGTCTGTCAAAGAGT
>JAIXKT010000026.1:9649-11454 GCA_026932145.1 Bacteroidia bacterium | reverse complement strand
CCCCGGCCACGTGTACCCTTGCCTCGCTCGATTTCCTTACTGGCCACCGAAAAGTAACCCTCATCCAGTTCTATCATCCCTTCCAGTGTATACCTTGCATCCCGGTTGCCCATCGCCCTGCGGAGTTTGTGTACCATCGCCCATACCGGTTCGTAACGCTTCAATCCTAATTGCTTCTGGAGTTCGTTGGTGGAGAATCCCTTTTTTGTGCAACTCATCAGGAACATCGTTTTGTACCACACCAGAAACGGCAGCTTGGAGCTCTCCATGATCGTACCGCTGCGCAACGAGGTGCGGAAACGGCAACCTTTGCATTCATAACTCCATTTACCCTGTAACCAATAATGGGAAGTGCCCCCGCATCGCTTGCAGACAACCCCTTCCTTATCACGCTGCTCCTTGAAATGCAAACGACAATCTTCCTCCGAACCGAAATGAGCCGTAAAACTGAATATGTTCATAATCCCTGCTTTTTGAGCGCTAATATACTAAAAATATTAGGTGTGTTTGCGGAGAATCAGATAAATTTATTTTGGATTTTTCGTATAATTCACCACAAGAAATAATATTTGTTAAATAAAGTTTATTGTCTATTATTTCGTATATCGCTTGATATCCTCTCCAACAATTTGTTGAAACCCCAATATTTTCAGAGCTTCTGAAACTTAACCCAAAAAGTTTTTCTTCATTTGGATTTTTCTTTTGTAAAAATTGTTCTAAAATTAAATTATACGTTGGTATAGTGTCACCTTTATAAATGATATAATCCGGAATTTGTGGACTTGCAAAAATTCTAATTGCAAACAAGATAATAATTAAGAAAAGTGTTTTATGCAGTACTTTCATTTGACATTTCTGCTAACGTTTTGCGGCTTGGCGAAGGTGGCGATTTAACCACAAATGTTCATACGAAGCACACACTTCAAATTTACGAAAAACTGTCATACGAAGCACTGAACCGCCACTTTTGCCAAACCGCTGTTAGTGGCTGGGCTTCTTTGTTTTCCGTCTGTCAGCAACATTTTTTGTCCTGCTGAATTGGTGGACAAGCAACACTTCCGTAGCTACAATAAACACAGCAGTCGCCTTGTTTTGGTTTTAGAACTTGTTTGCATTTTTCACATTCGTAAAAATATTGGCAAGCGTCTGTCGGCATTGTTTCTTCTTTCTTATGTCCGCAGTTGGGGCAAGTTATTGTTGATTGTAATTTGATTTCCATTTTAATTTTCTTTTTTGTCGGTTACAGAATATCCTGTTGAGTTTATTGCTTTTTCGATTTCAGAAATATTTGTTTTTGAGTTGTCAAATTCTATGATTGCATTTCCATTTTCATATGAAGCGTTTGAACTTATTATTCCTGTCAATTTATTTACTTCGTGATTTACGTGTTCTTCGCAACTCGCACAAGTCATTCCGCTAATCGTAAATTTTACTTTTTGAATATTGGATTTGTCCACTACTATGATTTGCTTTTCTTTCTTTGGGTAGAAAATGCTTGAATAGTATGGAAAGGCAAGCATAACGATTGCAAATGCTGTTACAATTCCTAAAAACATTTTTGACTGAATGAATTTTGGTTTTTCTTCTGTCTCACAGTTGCAGTCAATTTGCTTTTTAGGTTTCAACTTTTGATACCAAGCAAAACCAAGAACCAAAATTGTCAAACCGATAAAATACGGTCTGAAAGGTTCGAGCCAAGAAAAAGTAGAAGCAAGTCCGCTTGTTCCTGCTACTAAAGCCAAGACTGGAGTAATACAACACAATGAAGCTGCAATTGCTGTTAAAAGTCCTGCTCCGATTAGTTT
>JAIXKT010000026.1:0-7038 GCA_026932145.1 Bacteroidia bacterium | reverse complement strand
TTGATTAACCACAAATGTGTCTGCGGAGCACTGAACCGCCACTTTTGCCAAACCCATGTTAGCAGCTGCTGTTCTTTCAGTCGTCATTGTTCATAAGTGTTTTTAGTTCGTCAATTGTCAATGGTGGTTCTTGTCGGTGTAACATTGAATGACAATTTGGGCAAACTGGAATTAGGTCGTTAATTGGGTCAACTTGATACGCTTTTCCAATTTGTGAAACGGGTGTCAAGTGATGAACGTGTATAAAACCTTTACCAATTTCTCCGTATGTTTTTTCAAAGTCAAAAGTGCAAACGGCACAAATGGCTTTCCAATGCTTTACACAAAGTTGTCTTGCCTTTGAGTTTCTTTCGTATGAGTTTACAGTTACTGTTCGCTTAATACCTTCAAAAAGTTCTTCTGTATTTTCTGTTGGAAGTTCGTCAGGATAAATTTCATCTCCTGTCAAACCCGTTGCTATTAAGGCTTCAACTAATTCAGGTCTTAATTGCCAAACAAACTTTGTCCCTTCGTCCCAGCCGTTAAAAAACAAATCCCAAAACTTAAATTTTTCAGCACTTCTTGCAGTAAAATTTATGTCGTAATGTTCGGCAATACGTTTTGCGTATCGTCCAATTTCGAGATTTAACGGTGGGTGAGTAGTTTCTAAAATTAAGGCAATTTGACTTGCATAGGCTTTATGGTCTTGAAACGAATACAAGGCTTGAAAAATTGCTAAATCAAGTTCATTGGTTAGTTTCTCGTTCTGCAATATTTCAGTCCATTCTAAACTGTTTAGTTCAGATGATTTTGAAAATATGTCTTTAACTACTGTTGTTGGCTTTTCTTGTTCGTCATTTTTTTCAACGCTTGGTTTGGATTGCGTTGCTTTGATTGTAACTCTCATTTGGTTTCCAAGTATCCACAAAAAAGAGTGAGCATCTAACAAGGTTACATTTTTGTCTTTCGTTTTTAGAAAGTCACGAACTTGTTTAATTATATCAAGATATGTTGAGTAGTTGTCCCAAGAAAGATTGTGGCTTGTTTTAAAGCTCGGTAAACCGATAATTTCAAAAATTTCGTCAAACTTTGCTTGAGAAATAGGCATAAATCTATTTCTGTCTTTTATGAAAAAGAGATACGCTATAAACTGATAACTTAATTTTTCGTCTATTAATGTTTCAAATGCTTGTTGGTCGGAAATTTTGCTTTTGTAAAAATTAAATAGTGTCGTTTCAAGATTTTTATTTTTACTTGTTTTGGCAAAATCATCTTTCTTTCTCCAGTCCACAAGGTTGTTGTCAACCATTTGAAAGCTGTGATTTACTCTTGTCTTAATTGCTGAACTTACTGCTTGTTGAATTTTCCCTGTTCCGATGTCTTCAGGTTTCCACCATTTTTGTCCTAAATTATTTCTTGCTTCATCGTAAACAGAATATTTGTAATTCTCGGCTTTGTCAATAAACGCAGAAGTCTTAAAATCTGAAAATGGTTTATTGTCCGCTGTCGAAACAAAGTTTGCGAAGTCGTTAAAAAGTCGGTCTAATATTTCTGTCGTTACTGTCATTGTTTAGTGTCGTGCTACAGTTGCTGCTAACGTTTTCGGGCTTTGCGTTCGGGCGGGTTTCGGAGCACAAAACTGTCTGCCAGCACTGAACTTGAATAGAAGCACAAAGCTTCAAGTTTACACGTCAGCCCGCCTGACGCAAAACCCGTGTTATGTGCCGTATTTCTTTCGTCTGTATATTTTCCGTCCAATGTATGCAAGTCCAATTATGTTTAATATTATCCAACCGTTGTAACAAATGTAGATTATTTTTTCTGTCGAGTTCATACTTGCCAAACTCCAATATTCTCCTTTACTGCTGTCATAGCTGTCGTCATAACCCATAAGTAAAAGTCCAAGAATTATGAAAACAAAAAGGTCTGCCCCGATAATTGCAAGCCAATAAATAATGTCAACGAAACGAATTTTTGTCTTAACCATTTTTCTGCTTCATAAAGTTTAAAAGGTCAAGAATATGTTGTTGAGTATGGCTATAAAATATCAGTTCAAAAAACCAAAGCCCGTCTGCCAAACTGTTGTTTTCAATTCTCCATTTGATTTCCAATAGGTCGGCAATGATGTCGGAAAGGTCGTCAATTGCGTCACCTATTGCGTTGTCTTTTAAGTTGTCAATGTCGTTGATGTCAAGTATGGTTTTGTAGAACCCGAAGTCCTTAAAATTACTAGTAACATTTTGTATAATGTCAGGAAATTGCGTTTTGTCAAAGTCTGGATAGTCTGTTTCGTCAAATTTATATTCTATGTCAAAATACAGGTCGTAAATTTTCACGAGGTGTCGTTCCAACAATTTTTCTTTGTCAGTTACTGTCAAGTTTGGCTGTAGTCCATACTTAACAATTTCGTTTATTGTTGGAATTAACTCTGTCATTACGGTGTCGTCCTAATATGGCACATAACGGTCTGCGGCTTTGCGTTCGGGCGGGATTTTTAGCACTAACCTTGATACGAAGCCGAAAACTCAAATTTAGCACAAATGTTCATACGAAGCACTTCACCCCGCCTGACGCAAAACCGCTGTTAGGCGATCGGCTTTCATCAGTTTACTTTTCGGCAAAGTTAATCAACAACTCGTTTATCAATTTGAATAAATTGTTTTCATTGATGTCAAAAGTTACACAAATATGTTTTAAGCAATTTTTCGGTTTGTCAGGCGATTTTTTTAATTTTAAAACACCTTGAATCCCATATTTATTATATATTATGTCTATAATCAATGCACTTAATGTATATGAAGCAGGAGAGTTTGCATACGCTGTAATTGTATTAAATGTGTCTGCACTAATAGGATAATGATTTTTGTAAAATTCTTGTAGAAGTTGTTTATATGTTTTGTTCGCACTTCCTCCAAAATATGTTGCAATACCTTCACTTATGAAGTTCCCTGAATTTAATATAGGGTCAATAAGTATGTGTGTTAATTCGTGAGGATAGTTAAATGAACCTTTGCCTGAAACTATCATCCTTGCACTAATGAATGTTTTTCCTGTGGTAAAACCTGAAAAGAAAAAATTAAACCCTATAAGATAACCTAAATTTTGAGGTGTTTTACAGACCACATAGGTAATAGAATCACTTTCTAACGAAAATATATTTGATAAATTATCTATAAACTTTGTTGCGTCTAACATTTCAGTTTCATTTGGGGCTATTAATGGGTCTATTATGTATCGTATTTTACCCATTTTAACTTTTACCCATTTTTGAGTACGTTCATCAAATAGATTTGATAAATAAAATTCGTTATTTTTTTTCACCACGCCTATTTCAGTAATTGCAAATGGATTAGAATTTTGAACAATTGAGGTATCATTCGGAGCAAAATTAAAATTCATAAATGCAGTAACTATATGATATGTTGTATCATCTAAATAAATGGATAAAATATATGGCTTGAAATAGTTTAGTAAAGTATTGGGGGGATATTGAAATAGTGAATTATAAAATAAAGAGTAATCATTCCCGAAACGTTTAATGTCTGTGTCTAACCAATATTTCTGTCTTACTGAATCGTTTTCTTCATATAAATAATTGACCCAAAAATCTACTACGTCTTTGTGTTGAGTTTTTCCTACCGTGTCCGCAATACTATGAAGATAAAATTCCTTAGAATAAGTTGCTTTGTTTTGAGCAAGGCAATTAAAAGAAATCGTCAAAACAAATAATATATGATAAAGTAGATGCTTCAAGGTCTATTGGCTTTATTGGATTCAGGTGGGTCAAGAGTTAGAAGCGAAGGCATTTTAGGATTAACAAATATTTTCAATAGATTATATCCGATACCTGATGTTCCTAAAAATAAACCGTTTAATGAAAATTTTCCATTTGTAAATCCTGTTTTCCAATTAAACTCATTAAAATTTTTCTCAATCTCAATCAATAGTTTATCATTGGCTCTTGTGGAAAAGGAAGAATTATTTATAAAACCACTTATACGATGAAGTATTTCTGCATTCCCTGTCATTCCGTGACAAATACAATGCAAGGAATCAAATCCTTTCTTGAAAATTTGTTCAGAAATACCAGTCCAGTCAATATCTAATTTTACAGGAAGATTATTTTGAGTTTCTAAATATGCAATAAGAATTCCTGATGAACCGTGACACCAAGAAGGCAAGGCAATAGAATCTTCTTGGTATCGTAAATCTTTCCACCCTAAATTATCGGTAGAATAATTGTGCTGGATATATCTAATAATGTCATTGGTAAGTATAAGACCATCTTTATTTATGCCGAATATTTTATAATATTTTGATAATGAGTATAAAAACCCTGCATTTCCGTGTGCAAATCCAACTAATTTCTTAAACTTCTGATTTCCCCACGTAATTCCACAAGGTGTCTGAATTGCAGATTTAATTATTTTCTTAGCAATAAGATGAATCGTATTTTCTAATGACTTTGTAGAATATTCATTATAATAATCAACCAATAAACACAGTAGAGCAGAGCAACCGTTGGCAAAGTCTAAGTGTGTATCTGATTCTATATGAGCCGTTACAAAAGGGACTAATTTATTTTCAAAAAGTTTATCAATTTCTACTTCATAATCTTTAGTTATAGACTGGTAATGCCACAAAAAAAATAATATTGAAAAGGGATAATTTAAAGGAGAGAAAAGGTGATAAGATTTTGAGATGTCAAAATGGTTGAAAGCGAATAAGGATTTATCTAGTAGTATTTTAGAAATGTTTTTATATCGTTCTATTTTTGTTGTATCATAGAGATATAAGTAAAAAAGTCCCAAACCGTCAATGCCATCATATATTCCAGGATTTTTGGGAGCTATCTCCCATTGTCCAACTCTTCCGACACTAATATCTATCCATTGATATGAGTTATCTATCCAAATACTATCTTCTATCAGCTTGTCAGCTAGTTTAATTACATAATTTTGCACATAATTTTTCTGATTTTCACATTCTTTAGCAGGATAAAATTTAATAGCATTTTTTTCTATTTTTGAATCAGTTGATGTAATTTTTTCAAAACAAGCAATGGATTTTTCAATTAATGAATTTTGTTTTTTTATCACTATTGAAGATAGATTATTTAGCCTTTTCAACATTGATTCGAAACCATTAAATTCGATAATATCAAATATACTGTTATTGCTGAAAATGGTACATTCTAATGGTTTTGCGTAAAATATTGGAATGTTAAAATTTTTCAATTGTTCTTTTTCCAATTCTATTATTCCCCGTGGAAAACAGATTCTGTCAAAAGTATCATTTAGGCAGTTTAAAAAATTACTCCTTTCATTACCGCTAATCAAATAGTCAGGATGAATGCTTTCTTTCAATATTGTTTCATATACGGAAGTGTGTCTTAATAAGACTCGACTATTTATCTTATATTTTTCGATTAGCTTATTTACATAATCTCCCAACCAATTCTTTTCATCTTTCAAGAAACAACAGGTTTCCGTAAAACCACTTGAAATGCAATCATAAGTTGTTTTTGTAGATAAATGTTGATTAATGTACGGTAAATGAGAAGGGGATTTTTCTGTTTTTTTATAATCATATGCTATTTTCCCATTGGTAGCAACATATAAATATGTTTCTTGTGTGTATAGTTTTGAATTGGAAATACCGCCAAAGTTTGTGCCAGCCTCATTGGCTCGAATAGAAGTCCAGAAAGGTAAAAGTCCTGTTCCAACAACAGATTCTTTCAAAAAATTATCTGCAGAAGGAAAAATGTCTTTGTCTGATGTTTTAATCGTTGGTTTTAATAAGCACTCAATATCAATGAATACAGGTGTTCCACTGTTTGATATAATATTATCACTTATTATGTCGGAAATTCCTAAAATATAAAATACTGCCAAATAGTTACCTATTGCTTTGTAAAATGAAATTTGTAAATCTTTACTGTCAGACGGTTTATGTTTAATAAATTCTTCCCAATAATAACTATCTTTAATCAGCCTTTTCGGAAATAAATAGGGTATTTTATGCCCTTTTTGTGTAATGGATAAAATCAGGTTCTCTATTGCTAAATTGCCTTTTGGGTTTTTTACCTTGTAGATAACTCTATTCCCACAACTGTAATTAATAATTGTATGCGTTTCTCCTCCGTTATGAAAATCGCCCAATGGCCAAGTAAAAGAAATAACGCTTCCTGATATTTCAAATTGTTTTTTTATATCTACTTCATCATCGTATAATCGTTTTATTAAGTTTGAAAAATAAATGCAGTACTGCCGAATCTGTATTTCAATTATTCTACTTAACTCAGGATATTTTGTGTAACATTTTTGAAGTAAATCTTTCCTATTAAAGGTTAATTTTACCGTATTAGGTTTAAAATAAAATTGATTGAATGTATATAAAATGGGAGCTTTTGCAACTTCGAATATTTGTCGGGAAATATTTTCGACTACATTTTTTAGTATTATTTCATCTACTTGGATATTTTGCATTAATTCTATTTTAAAATCATTCAAAATAGAATTATATAGTTCTGGAAAATCAATGTAACTAATACACTCTCCTACATTTTTAAATAAGAGATTTTCTTTATTAGACGAAAGTAACTTCCCTGAAATTTTCATATTTTTCTTTTAAAGAATTTAATAAAGCCCAAAGGCGATTAACCTTCGGGCTTTATTAAAATTTAACCTTCCAAACCGATTGCAAACTCACATCTTCCCGCTACAAGTTTGTAGCCAGAAGGTGATTCCTCTGTTGTAGCCTCTCGAATTTGGGCAGTTGTTGGGTCGGCAAAACAGCAATGTACTGTTGTGCCATCACATCCCGAACCGCTTCCAGTTCCTGAAGAACCTAAAGCACCGTTGTGCCTCGCTACAAGAAATTGTAAATCTTGTTTCTTCATCTTCATAATTTCAATTAGTGCCATAATATTGAAGTTTTAATTTAGCCTACTCTATTAGCTTTTCGGCATCCGCTTGAATGCCAAATTTACGAATAATTTTAAATGTGTTAATTTTTACTCAAAATATTTATAATGTTCATTTAAAGCTGTCGCCTAAC
>JAIXKT010000025.1:18499-36055 GCA_026932145.1 Bacteroidia bacterium | reverse complement strand
ATATCAAGAATATACAAGGAGGCTGGAAAATAATCTTGTTATATCAGGTTCTTTTTAGGCTTACCTAAAAAAAACTATTTCTTAAATAGACTAAGAAAGCTGCAAACTAAAAAAATATAAATATCATTATTAGATTTTATTGCCGGTAAATCTTTCAAATGATTCTTTTGTAGCTGAACTAATACAGCATAATTTAATGAATATGTACTTTGCTGTATGAAATATTATTTTCAAATCGAGAATTATATTTCTATTTTCAACATACCAGACGTCAGCTTGCAAACGTTCTGGCCAAGGGGCATTTTTGGCTACAAATAGCTGTGAATAACCGGTAATTCCGGGTTTTACAAGAAATCTTTTGAGCTGCGTTTCAGAGTATAATGCTAAGTATTCCGGTAATAGAGGTCTGGGACCAACCAAACTCATATCTCCACGAAGTACTTGAATCATTTGAGGCAACTCATCTATACCCGTTTTGCGTAACCAATATCCTAACTTTGTAACTCGCTCATTATCACCCTTCTCAAAATTATTACTCATTGTCCTAAATTTAATCAGGCGAAATGGATGCCCTAAATAACCACTTCTCGTCTGAATAAAAAAAACCGGCCTTCCATCTATAATGAGTATAAGCAGCATTACTATGATTGCCAATGGCAAAAACAGTATAATAAAGCATATAGCAAGTAGGAAATCCAAAAATCTACTTTGTAGGGAGATTTTTGGGGAATTATTTCCCACGAAACTACTGATATTCATTAAGACAGGAGAACCTATCCACAGGATAACGTTTTTATTGGGATTGGGTGCTGATAGCCAATTTTAGGCTATTATTTTTTCTTTCCGTAGCGGGAGAAAAACTTATCAACCCGGCCGGCAGTATCAACAAAGGTTTGCTTACCGGTATAGAATGGATGGGATTTGCTGGTAATTTCGAGCTTTAGTAGCGGATAGGTTTGTCCATCTTCCCACACAATAGACTCCCTAGTACGTGCAGTTGATTTTCCTAAAAATGAATAATCTGCTGTCATATCTTTGAAAATTACAGTACGGTACTCAGGATGGATATCTTTTTTCATAGCTTTTCGGAGCGCAAAGTTAGTAATAATTTTGTACACTACTCCATATAACAACAATTATTTTTACTACTTGTTTTGAAGGTAGTTAGCTGTTTTTATCTTGCAGTGTTGCCCAGATTCTTTGGAGAAGTTTTAGCTTTTCAATAAGAATAACGGTCAAAACACTGATAAGAACCCCTAAGAAGCTGCAAAACAAACCCAGTAGATAATATTTAACTGTCCATTCAAAGGCTACACGGATACGGTATAAGAAAGAAATCTCTGTAGTAGTTACCCCTTTTTCTGATAATAGGAAAAGGATAGTACAAAATTCATTTTCTGAATCAAACTCTCCTAAACGAACCCCTAAATTTTGTATTTGCTGCTCAATTTCAAGGATTTTATTTTGTAGGTTAATTTGTTCATCAATAGTTCCCCCTTTGGAGCGTAACGCCTCTAAGGCATTTCGGCTCTTTTCTAACGAAACTCGTTTAACCTGTAGATTTTTGTATTCATTTGTTTTATCTGTTTTGTTGATGTTAATATCCTGTAATGTTCCTATTTTTTGGAGGGTACTCACTAATTGGTCAAAATTATCTGGAGGAACCCCAATAGAAAGGCTTAAATTTCTTTGGCCGGGTAGCCCATACGAGCGTTCAGCCTGAATAAGTGCTTTCTGTTCCTGAATGGCAGATTTTAATACCTCTTTATCTTTATCGAAAACTGAAGATTTATTGGTTAGGTTAGCAACTTTCTCATATTTCTGTTCGGTAGCTGCAGTGGCTTTTCCGGATTCAGTTTTAGATACAATTTTCTCCGTAGCATAATTTTTTCGGGCATCCCCAGTTCTATCCATAAACGAGCCGTTTGACATACCAAAGTCTTGGTATTCTGCTGACTGTGCAGGAGAAGCAGGATATTCGTAGTTAGCCTGTTCTCTGTCTGCATAGGAAGGGATACTCGGGTTCAAAAATCCGTAACCTATCCTCAATAGAAACAAAAATACAAATCCTACAGATATGATTTTCAGATACTTAATAATTTTTGTTTTCATGGCTTATGTTGTTTGGAGTAATAAATGTAACTGCTGTAGTGCTTTTTGTCTTTCCGGTTCATTAAAGATTTCGTGATACCAGCCTTCATAAACGGTGAGCGATTTTTCGATGGAAGGATCTAATTTTTTATAAAACTCTTTGGTGGCGTTTGTATCTACCAGTTGGTCATTGCCGGCCATTAGTATATGAAAATTTCTGGGAATTGCGCGGGCTTCTTGGTGTGCAAGTGGTAAATGTTTTTTTATTTCGGAAAACCAGCCGGCAGTGGCGATTTTCAGCACTAAGTTATCTTGAATATATTGGGAAACAACCGCTTGATCATGAGATATGTAGGTAGGATCTAAGCCTGAAGGAATAGAAAGTTTAGGATAAATTTTGGCTGCGAGGTTGCCCAAAAAATCTTTCCAAGCCGGAACTTTCATCTTGATTCCCAATAAGGGAGAACTTGCTACTGCTGTTTTGTAGGGAATTTCTTCTCCGTGTAACTGCAAAAAACGTATCAGAATCAGCCCACCCATAGAATGTCCTACTAAAAAAACAGGTGTTGCCAAGTTTTCTTTATAGTGCTGATACACAGCTAAGACATCATCTAAATACTCTTCAAAACGGTTAATGTAGGCGCGAGCACCGGATGAACGTCCATGACCCCGTAAATCAAAACCAATGCTATTGTAGCCAAAATCTGAAAAATATTGAAAATGGCGCTCGTAGCGTCCGATATGCTCTCCAAAACCATGTATCCATAAAATAGTTGCAAGCGGATATTTAGCACCCTCTTTGCTGGGCATAAAAACAGTATGTAACTTCGTTCCGTCTGCTACAACAATGCTTTGGTTAGTCATAAATACAAAAAATCAGTAGTCAAAGATAGCTGTTTTCTCCACAGAAAGCTCCCCTCGCAAGTTATGTTGCAATAAATCCCTAATCAACTGAGTATTACTATATTTTGCGAAGAGATACATTAATTTTGTGAGGGCTGCTTCTCGGGTCATATCGAAGCCGCTGATGATTCCGATGTCTAACAAAGACCGGCTTGTTTCATAACGGCCTTGTTCTACTTTTCCTCCCGGACATTGAGTAACAGAAAGTAATATTGTTCCGGCATTTGCAGACTCTCGTAGTAAGTTCAGTAGCCATGGAAAAGTGGGCAGATTACCTGTTCCAAAAGTTTCCAACACAACACCGTCAAAGTATTCTGGGTCTAAGGCAGCTTTCAAAAAATGGGGAGATATTCCGGGATAAAATTTTACCAGCCCAATTCTGGGTGATAGTTTAGCAAAAACCTCAAAACCAGTTCCTTGTGGAATAGGTAGCCAATTTTGACAGTAGTAACTGATGTGTACACCGGCTTCAGCCAGTAATGGATAGTTGGGAGAATCAAAAGCATGAAACTTCTCGGAACTGAATTTAAGGGTTCGGTTTCCGCGATATAGTTTATTGTCAAATAAAATAGCTACTTCAGGAAGTATGTATTCCGAATAAGTAGCTATCTCTATGGCTGTCAATAAGTTTTCCCGAGCATCTGTTCTGATTTCGCCAATTGGTAATTGAGAGCCGGTAATGATTATCGGCTTGGCTAAGCCTTCTAACATAAAAGACAGAGCCGAAGCTGTAAATGCCATTGTATCGGAACCGTGCAAGATTACAAAAGCATCGTAGGTTTCATACAAACCGCCAATTAATGTGGCTAAGTCTTCCCAAATGGCGAGGGTGATATTAGAGGAGTCTATTTTTTGAAATTCATAGGGAATTATGGCGCAATCAAAGCGGGATATTTCCGGAATTTTATTTTGAAGGTTTTGAAAATCAACAGGTTGAAGCGGTTCTTGCGGGGAATGCTGCATCATCCCGATAGTTCCTCCGGTATAAACCAAAGCTACCCGTCTAACTTGGGCAGGTTTAATGCTGTTAAATACCATCTGAGTTTTAAACCAACGGTTGGCCAGTCATTGCAGCAGGAATCGGAATACCCATGATTTTTAGTATCGTAGGGGCAACATCTGCCAGCACGCCATCTCGAATTTTAATAAATTCTTTTCTGGGGTCAATCAAAATACAGGGAACCCGTGCTAAAGTGTGTGCAGTATGTGGGCTTCCATCTGGATTTTTCATTTTATCTGCATTGCCATGGTCGGATATTATCAGCACAGCATAATCATTTTCAGTACATTTTTTCACAATCTTACTAACGCTATAATCAACTGATTCACAGGCTTTTATAGCAGCCTGAAAAACTCCGGTATGGCCCACCATATCTGGATTGGCAAAGTTTAAACAGATAAAATCATATTGTTTCTCAACAATTTTTTTTAGAACTTCTCTTTCAATATCAAAAGCACTCATTTGAGGTTTTAAATCGTAGGTAGCCACTTTTGGCGATTGGCATAGGATGCGATCTTCCAAGTCAAAATTAGACTCTTTACCTCCGTTAAAGAAATAAGTTACGTGCGGATATTTTTCAGTTTCGGCTATTCTTAATTGTTTTTTCTTGAATGTTGATAATACTTCTCCCAATGTATCCTGAACGGAGTCGGTTTTGAAAACGATTCCTACGTTTTTAAATGTTTTGTCGTATTCTGTTAGTGTTACATAGTGAAGGGGCAATGTCTGCATACCATATTCAGGAAAATCTTGCTGGGTAAGTACCTGCGTGAGCTCCCGTCCTCTATCGGTACGGAAGTTAAAAAACAGTACGGCTTCTTCGGGCTGAACCGTAATTGCTGTATGATTTGAAATGACGCAAGGCAACATGAACTCATCAGTAATTCCTTGCTGATAGTAATATTCGATTGCAGATTGGGGGTCAGGAAAGGTTTCTCCTATACCATGAATCAGTAAATCATAGGCTTTTTTTACCCGTTCCCAGCGTTTATCTCTATCCATTGCATAGTATCTTCCTATGAGGCTAACAACTTTAGCCGGATAATTATGTTGGTTAATAGTTTGTTGTAGAGTTTGCATAAACTTTAAGCCGGATTGGGGTGCAGTGTCTCTACCGTCTAAAAAAGCATGAATGTATATCTGGGGGATATTCATTTTGGAAAAAGACTCTAACATTGCTGTTAGGTGGTCTAATGAGCTGTGAACGCCGCCGGTAGAAACTAATCCCATTAGGTGCAGGGGTGCTTGATTTTGTTTGCAATATGTTACCAAACGCTGGATAGTAGGGTTTTCTATAAACTCGCCGGAGTCAATCGCACGTTGTATTTTATCAAGTTGCTGATAGATGATTCTTCCTGCTCCAATATTTAGGTGGCCTACTTCGGAATTACCCATTTGGCCTGGAGGCAAGCCCACAGCTTGTTCTGAGGCTTTCAGCTTAGAGTTTGGATATGAGAGTAATGCATTTTGATAAAAATGGGTACGCCCTTGGTCTATTGCGCTTACAGTTGGATCTTCTGCAATACCCCACCCGTCCATAATCACCAACATTAAGCGCCGAGTAGGTGTTTCTATTTGAGGTTCAGTAGTCATCATCAGCCGTTGTTTGTGGTTCTTTGTCTTTTTCTATGAGATCAATACTACAATTAGGTAACAATTTTTGGATTCGATTAATTTCTGAATAACCAATATTATTACCACGAATATACAATTTAGATAGATTTTGGAGTTTTCCGATAGATGCCGGTAGTTTTGATAACCGGTTGGAAGTTAGGTTTAGTTCTCGTAGGTTGGTTAAATCACCGATTGATTCCGGAATAGTTTCCAAGTCGTTTGCATTCAGGTACAGTGCTTCTAAGTTTGTTAAGTTTCCGATTTCCGGCGGTACTGACTTTAAGTACATATTATGGCAGGCTTTTAGCTCCACTAAGTTTTTTAGATTTCCGATTGATTTGGGCAAGGAATATAGGTTGTTCATATCTAAATCAAGGTATTTGAGTACAGTCATGGTGCCGATTTCATCTGGAATGCTTTTGAGTAAGTTATTGTTTAGAAATAGCTTTTGTACGTGAGTGAGTTTCCCAATACTTGCTGGGAGCGTAGAGATTTCATTATTGGCTAAGTCTATGATTTCTATATTGGATAAAGTTGCGATTTCTGCGGGAAGTGAAGAAATTTTGTTGTAAGAGGCATACAGTGCTTTTAGGGCTGTAAGTTTGCAAATTGCTGGTTCAAATTTGGCTACGTTATTGTTATTAAAATGGAGTTCGTTCAGTTTTTGTAGTTTAGCAATATTTTGAGAAATTGCTGTTATTTTATTTTCCGAAAAGTCAAGCTCGATAAGTTCTGTCATTGCCCAAACACATTCTGGAATATCTGCAAATTGGTTACTGCTCATATACAGTTCTTTTATTTTTTTGCAGGCACTCATGCTGGCTGGCATAGATTTCAATTGGTTATACTGGGCGGATAAGATTTCTAAGTTCAAGAGTTTTGCCATTTGGTCAGGCAAGACTTGTAGCTGGTTGTAATCTAAATACAGTACTTTTAGATTTGATAGGTTTCCGATTTCGCCAGAAAGCACTTTGATAGTTTGTTCATTCAAATACAGTTCTGTAGTAGTTTTTGGATTTTTTAAGGCTACTGAAAGGCTTTTATTCGCAGGTTGTGCATCTAATCTGCTGATACACAAACTTGTAGCAAAAATCCAAAGTGCTGTAATGGTAGCTCTTCGTAAGAATTTAGCGCAAAGACCGTTTGTTAAAACTTTAAAATTGGTTTTGGTCATGGTTAGTTTTTACGTTATTGTGGGGATTTTGTTCGCTGATAGGGCCAAATAGTTTGGCAAAATTAGCTTTTAATCTGGCTTTTAGTTCAAAAATATCAATTGGTTGATTTAGCTCTGAAGCTAACGAAGTAACTTGCTTGTCTTTAATTCCACAAGGTATAATTTTCTGAAAGTAAGATAGTTCTGTAAACACGTTTAATGCGAATCCGTGCATAGTAACCCAGCGGCTCGTTCGCACTCCGATGGCGCATATCTTGCGGGCGTGTGGGGTATTTGGGGCTATCCAGACTCCGGTATAACCCGGATAACGCTCCCCATGAATACCATAACTATCTAATAATAAAATTATAGCTTCTTCTATCGCCCTTAAATAGCGGCCGATGTCAGTATAAAAATTCTCTAAGTCAAGGATAGGGTAGCCTACCAACTGTCCGGGGCCATGATACGTAATATCTCCCCCTCGGTTAATCCGAAAAAAATCAATTCCCTGCTCTTTTAATTCTTGTTCAGAAATCAGCAGATTTGCGGAATCGCCTGATTTTCCCAACGTAAAAACGGGCGGATGTTCGCAGAATACTAAGTAATTAGGGGTTCTTTGTGCTGTATCTTCTGCTCTATTAGCTACTTTTATGGCTACAATTTCCTTTAATAGATTTTCTTGACGCTCCCAAGCATCTGCATAAGGGACTTTCCCCCAATCTTGAAATACTATGTGGGTATTTGGGTTCTTATTCATAAAAATTATTGGGTAGAAAATACCAATACGTCATACAAGGCGTGGGTCCAGACAATAATTCCAAAGCCTCTGGCAACCAATAAGCCATTCATCAGGAGGCCAAAGACGGCTCTGTACAGAAAGCTGCCTAACTCAAACGGGTCTCCCAAAGGTGGAATATAATGAGCCGCCGAAAACAGTAATGCCGCCCCAACAATGATAGCTATACGGGCAAAACCCAATTCATGGGCAATATTCATCGTTCCTAAAAACCACAATACCCCTTGTACCAATAAAAGCCGGAATAGTAACTCTTCATAGAAGCCGGCTGATAAAGAAAGCGCAATCTCCTGAATCAAAGATAATTTAGCGACTTCTCCTACCTGCATCGGAAGTGAAATCTGATTGAGCATTAACTTGGAAATAAAACTTGGTAGCAGCAAATAGATTAGCACAGCCCAAATCAAAGACTCAAAAAACATTACCACAAAAGTATCTATTGAAATCTTAACTCCTTCTTGGGTATCTGACCAGATCAGATATGCACCTACTAATAAAGCTATTACCAAAATTGTTAATGTTCCCCCCGGAATAAGCATAATAAGCGTATTTAGCCATTGTTCCGCGCCATTCATAATCCCTGACCCACGCAGAAAGAGTAAGTTAAACACCTCCACCAAAATCAGCAAGACTCCGGCAAACAAAAAGGCATAGGCTGGCCGCCTTGAATTTTGAAAATAAGTACCAATCATATTATTAATACTTCACTAAAAACGTAAATAAAATAGTTGATTTTCAACAAAATAAATGCTTAAAACCCTGAATAATACACTGACAATCAGTATATTTATATTTGAAATAAAATATAAGAACCAGCGATTATCCATGCTCAAAAGTACTGTATTTTTTGTAATTGTCTCTAATAAACACAAAAAAACATACTTCTGGTTCAGAAAGCATACTAAAACGGTTATTTAGAAGAACTACTTATTTTTCCAAGAAGTAAGAAAGCTATGATGCCGCAAGCAGTTATTTTTCTTGTTGAAATTTGCAGTAACTTTGAGCCTTTAAAAATTACCGTTTGAGAAGAAAACTACTTGGTATATTATTAACATTGTGCTTCGTTATTCCCATAACGGCGACTTATGTCATTCTCCAAGTTCAAAAAAAACAAGTAAAAAGAGAATTTAAACGGAAACTGATAGCCGAAATTGATAAAAAGGAACTTATTTTATTCAAATTTACCGAAACCGAAAAAAAATCCCTTTTAAACTGGGAACATTCCAAAGAATTTGAATACAAAGGAGAAATGTATGATGTTGTTGAAACTAACATCATGGGTGATACAACCTATTACCACGTTTGGTGGGATAACGAAGAAACCGAACTCAACAAACGAATTAATAAGCTGATTTCTATTGCATTAGATAACGATACTGATAATGAAGACTCACAGGAACAGTTATATCGTTTTTTTAAAACACTGTATTATTCAAAGAGTAAAAAAAATGAACTACCTATTTGGGTAGAAACTAAAGACCGGTATTATCTCAGCCGGATATTTGACCATTCAGCTCTTCGCCCTCCCCCCCAAACACCCCCTCCTGAAAAGTTAAAAAACATAGCTTAATGTATCTATTTCTTTGCAAGAAATAGACCTCCTATTTTTTTAACTTTTTAACAAATTACAATGAAAATATTTTTTGCCTTGTGCTTATTCATGGGGTCATTGTGTTCAATCTATTCTCAAACCATAACAATAACAGATCTCGAAACAGGGAATCCGGTTGAGATGGCCACATTGATAAGCGAATTACCTAAGGTTACTACAACAACTAACGAAAAAGGACAAACTGATATATCTACGTTTAATAGTTCGGATAAAATCCTGATTACTCACGAGTTATACAAGCAGGCTGAGTTTAGCTATAAGCAACTTGAGCTGTTAAATTTTCAGGTTGAATTATCACCCAAGATAACAACACTTCAAGAAGTTACAATTTCGGCTCAGCGTTGGGAGCAAAAGAAGATTGAAACACCGAGCAGAATTGTCGCTATCAGCATGAAGGAAGCGTCATTTCAAAACCCGCAGACGGCAGCAGATCTGCTGGGTATTAGCGGTTATGTCTTTATTCAAAAAAGCCAATTAGGGGGCGGCTCCCCAATGCTTCGCGGTATGGCTACCAATCGCGTTTTGTTGGTTGTTGATGGCGTGCGGATGAATAACGCTATCTTTCGCTCAGGAAATTTGCAAAATGTAATTTCATTAGATGTCAATGCTTTAGAAAGTGCAGAAATACTTTTTGGCCCAGGTTCAGTGATGTATGGAAGCGATGCACTGGGTGGAGTAATGAACTTTAACACCTTAAAGCCTAAATTTTCTACCCATGAAAGCAAGCAACTCTCCGTAACGGGAAACGCAATGACCCGTTTTTCAACAGCTAATACGGAAAAAACAGGCCACTTCGATTTCAACATAGGCTTAAAAAAGGTAGCTTTTACCTCAAGTTTTACCTATGCTAACTATGGCGACCTGCGCTCCGGTTCCGTAGGTGGAGTACCTTATTTCTACCGAAATAATTACGTTATCAGTTATGATAACAAAGATTATATGGTACCCAATAATGACCCCACGCTACAAGTAGGCTCTAAATATAGCCAAATCAACTTTATGCAGAAAGTACGTTATCAACCCAATTCATTTTGGAACATAGATTACGGACTTCATTTTTCTGAAACATCAAAGTATAATCGTTATGACAGGTTGTATGTAATGCGCACTGACGGGCCTTATAAAGAAAAACTACGCTGGGCGGAGTGGTACTACGGGCCACAAAAATGGCAAATGCACCATTTAGACATCACCTATTCAAAAAGTAATTTGTTGTTTGATAAAGTACGGCTAATTGCTGCTTATCAGTTCTTTGAAGAAAGCCGTTATGACCGCGAATTCATGTATAGAGAACTAAGAATGCAAAAAGAAAATGTAAATGCACTTTCAACAAACCTTGATTTTGATAAAAAAATCAACGATAAAATCACCCTTTATTATGGTTATGAACTTGTATTCAACAAAATACACTCAAAAGCATCTTTAACTCATGTAGTAACGAACAAAGTTGATTCCACTGTAACCCGTTATCCAGACGGATCTATATGGCAATCCAATGGAGTTTATCTAACTACAAAATATAAAATACGCAAAAAATGGCTCATTACCGGAGGCTTACGTTACAATCATTTCTTAATCAATGCTGATTTTGATACCACTTTCTTCCCGTTTCCATTCACCAGCACCAAGATGAAATCTGGCTCAACCGTAGGTAGCTTAGGATTTGTATTTACGCCTTATAGTAAATGGCAAATCTATTTTAACGCCGGCAGTGGATTTAGAGCGCCTAATGTTGATGATATGGGAAAAGTCTTTGAATCAGTACCCGGATACCTCGTAGTGCCTAACCCCAATCTTAAGCCAGAAAAGGTTTACAACCTTGAATTGGGAATGATAAAATCATTCGGCTCTTTTTTAACAGCAGATGCCACTGTGTACCACACATGGCTGACAAATGCTATGGTACGAAAAGATTTTACCTTAAACGGCGACACCACAATACGCTTTTTAGGTAATAAAAGCCGGATTCAGGCTATTCAAAATGTTACAGAAATTGAAGTATTAGGCTTCCAAGCAGGTTTTGAACTCTTCTACAAAGGATTGGGATTAAAAAGTAATATATCCTATCAAAAAGGAAAAGAACAAACTCCTGATTCATTGGTATATTATCCCTTGCGTCATGCTGCACCAACCTTCGGTAGTACGCACTTAACCTATGAATATAGAAATAAATTTAAAGCCGATTTTTATGTAATCTATAATACAAAAATGGATTACAAAGAGTTAGCTTTAACAGAACGAACCAATGCTTCGTATGCCCGTGATGAAACCGGAAAACCGTATGTATTGGGATGGTACACATTAAATTTTAAGGTAGCCTATTTCCCAAACCCTTTTGTATCAATTACAGCAGGAGTTGAGAACATAACTGATTTACTGTACCGACCTTATGCATCAGGGATTAACGCTCCCGGTAGAAATCTAATCACTTCATTACGAGTTAAATTTTAGAACTAATCAAAAACAAAAAAATGAAACACTTAAAAATAACAACACTCTTATTTTTCTATTTTGGATGGATTAATATAGTATCTGCGCAAAAAATTGCGGCTGGCGGCTGGCATTCCGTCATCATCTGTAGCGACAACTCGGCTAAAGCATTTGGGGAAAATGCTACCGGTGAATTAGGAAATGGAAGCAATACAGACAGCAATGTACCGGTTTCTACCGGCTTGACTGACGTAATTGCTGTTTCTGCCGGTGGAGACCAATTAGAAGCCCATTCTATGGCACTAAAAAGCGACGGAAGCGTTTGGGCTTGGGGTAGCAACTTGTATGGCGGGCTTGGAAATGCCAGCACAACCAGCACAAACACCCCCGTTCAAACACTACTTCTGAACAACATCATCGCTATATCAGCGGGCGGCTGGCATTCAGTAGCCCTAAAAAATGACGGAACAGTCTGGACTTGGGGCTGGAACAAAGACGGACAACTGGGAGACGGTAGCACTACCGACAAAATCATCGCAACTCAAGTGCCCGGACTCACAAACGTTATACAGATTGCTGCCGGAACTTATCACGTACTTGCCCTAAAAAATGACGGAACAGTCTGGGCTTGGGGTGATAACATAAGCGGCCAAATCGGCAACGGAACCACCGGCACAGACGCAACCTCACCTGTTCAAGTATCAGGACTAACCAATGTAGTCAAAATTACCGCCGGCAGATTTTTCTCATTAGCTGTAAAAAATGACGGAACAGTCTGGGCTTGGGGTGAAAATCTCTATGGCCAACTAGGAGACGGCACAAATACCGACAGAAACATTCCGGTGCAAGTAAGCGGCCTCACAAATGTAACTTCGGCAATAGCCGCCACAGGAGCATTTCACTGCATGGCTGTTAAAAGTGATAACACCGTTTGGGCTTGGGGTAGAAACACTTATGGCAACTTAGGCGATAACACTCTAACCCACAGCTCATTGCCCGTTCAGATGATAGGTGCTTCAGATGTTGCCGGAATGGCAGCAGGAACTAATTTCTCTATCTTATACAAAACAGACGGAACATTTTGGGGCTGCGGTAGAAATGCCAGCGGACAACTCGGAGACGGAACATTTACACAACACAATGTCCTTACCCAATCTACCGGCGTTTGCCAAATCGCCTCAAACCTTCCAACAGATTATCTAAATAATAAACTTAATCTCACCGCTTTTCCAAATCCATCAAATACCGGAATTTTTCAACTAAACTGTTCAGAACTACCCAACAATATATCAAAACTTCAATTAGAAGTTTTTGACATCAAAGGTCAAAAAGTTTTTGAGCAAAATATTGATACAAACAATATTAACACTTCGATACTAATAGACCTTTCCAGCCAATCTGATGGAATCTACGCTCTCAACATTACAGTAAACGGGTTTAGAGTTTCCCAAAAACTCAACAAACATTAATTAAAACAATTCAAAAATCAACTAAAAATGAAAACAAATAATTCAAAATGCCTTTGGCTTGAGCCCAAAACTACCAACAAAATAGGTTTAGTAATAACGCTCATATTAGCTTCTTTTTTCGGTAACACTTATGCGCAAAAACTATCTGCGGGATGGTCGCATTCGGCTTTCTTATGTAATAATGGAAATACCATAAACACTTGGGGCGCAAATGCTTCTGGGCAGCTCGGTAATAATACCAATATCGAACAAACTTTACCGGTGATAGTAAATAACTTGACAGGAGCCAAAGCTATTGCTGCCGGATACCAGCACACATTGGTTTTACGTAATGATAGCACCGTTTGGGCTTGGGGAGACAATACAGACGGACAATTAGGCAATGGCACGAACACCAGCTCTACAGTTCCTGCCCAAATACAAGGGCTAACAGGCGTAATTGCCATATCAGCCGGAACAGCCGGTTATCATTCCATAGCATTAAAGTCAGATGGCTCTGTGTGGACTTGGGGCAGAAATACCCATGGACAATTAGGGGACGGAACCAATAACAGCAGTAATGTACCGGTACAAGTTCCTAATCTAACCAATATCATCAAAATTGCCGGCGGCGAATATCACTCATTAGCCCTCAAAAACGATGGTACCGTTTGGGCATGGGGCAGAAATGGAACCGGACAATTAGGTAACGGAAACACCGCAAACAGTAATATTCCGGTTCAAGTAAATGGCCTAACGAACGTTATTTCTATTTCCGGCGGGCGTTATTTTTCTATGGCACTAAAAAGTGATAATACCGTTTGGACTTGGGGAGAAAACCTCTATGGACAATTGGGTAACGGAAGTACCACAGACAGCAATGTTCCCGTTCAGGTGAGCAACCTCACTGACGCTACTGCTATCGCCGGTGCCGCGTTTCATGCAATCGTGATAAAAAGTAATGGAACGCTGGCCGCCTGGGGCAGAAACCAAAATGGACAACTCGGAGACGGAACAACAACAAACAGTTCCGTACCGGTCGCAGTTTCAGCACTTACCAACGTTACCGAAATTGCCGGTGGAACAAACTACTCATTAGCAATGACATCCGGAAATAGCGTTTTTGCATGGGGCAGAAATGCTAACGGACAGTTAGGAGATGGAACTTTAATAGATAAAAATATACCCAATACAGTTCAATCTTTATGCCCAACCCTAACAGCATTAGGCAGCGACCGCAAAATATCAGCCGGTTGGTCTCATTCTTTCTATGTATGCCCAAATAATGGTAGCGTAGATGGCTGGGGAGCTAACACTTTTGGGCAAGTAGGTAATGGAACTACTACAGGGCAGCTTTCTCCGGTTTCAGTTTCCGGATTAACGGATGTGAAGTCCATTGCTGCCGGATACCAACATACCTTAGCTCTAAAAACAGATAATACCGTCTGGGCTTGGGGAGATAATGGCTTTGGGCAGTTAGGAAACGGAACGAATACCAGCAGTAGTGTTCCGGTAAATATTGTGTCATTAACCAATATAGTTTCAGCCATTACCGGCGGCACGGCAGGCTATCATTCGCTGGCACTTAGGTCTGACGGAACCGTTTGGGCTTGGGGCAGAAACACAGATGGCCAGTTAGGTGATGGAACCAACACCAATTCAAACGTTCCTGTTCAGGTTTTGGGACTTACTAACATCATAGCTATCGGTGGCGGCGAATATCATTCATTAGCCCTCAAAAACGATGGTACTGTGTGGGCTTGGGGCAGAAACTCCAAAGGCCAATTGGGTAATGGAACTATTGTAAACTCTAATGTTCCGGTTCAGGTAAGTGGTGCAACCAACATCATTGCTGTAGCAGCCGGACGTTTTTATTCTATTGCATTAAGAAGCGACAGCACCGTCTGGACTTGGGGCGAAAATCTCTATGGCCAGTTAGGAAACGGAACTACTACCGATAGCTATGTACCCGTTCAGGTGAGCGGATTAACCGATGCCATAGGAGTTGCCGGCGGAGCCTTCCACGCATTTGCCATTAAAGGAAACAAAACAGCCGTATCTTGGGGCAGAAATACTTACGGTAACTTAGGAAATGGCACTACTGCCAATAGTTCCGTACCACTCGCTGTAACCGGCCTTAATAATGTTGTAACCATTGCAGGAGGTACAAATTATTCACTTGCATTAACAGAAAATGACTCCTTATATGCCTTTGGCAGAAACCCTGACGGACAACTCGGATTTGGGAATAATAACGATGCCCATATTCCTACAATAGTTGATTCTCTATGTAATACTCCGGTTACAACTACCGGTAATTTGATACAAGTTTCATTTACGGTATTTCCCAACCCTTCTGTTGATGGAGTCTTTTATATTTCCGATGAAAACCACATATCACATATAGTCGTATATGATATGCTCGGTAAAAAAGTTTTTGAAGCCAGAAATACTGAGTCTTCCCAAAATATAATTGACCTATCAAACCAGCAAAGTGGAATTTATACCGTAAAGATGGAGTTAAACGGCAAAACCTACAGTCTAAAATTAGTAAAACAATAATTTCCTTGTCTATCACAAATCCACTACGGAGATGATTTCTTTGTAGTGGATTTTTAGTTTTTGTGTATTAGGTTCATTTTTTAGTAACGATTTTGGTAACGGTATAAAGTAGTGAGAATAAGCAGTTAGAAACCGATGTGAAACTTTATTTAGCCATAAATTCTATAACACATCGGAATCCGAGCCAAGAGGCAGGTTCTTGATATTCAATTTCTGACCCAATTATTGTTTGATTAAGCCCGTGATACCAACTTCCGCCCTTAGCTATTCCTTTTGTTTGGGTCATTTCGGCAACATTGCCCAGCAGGTTTAGAATACCGTTTGTTAATGGCTTGCTGTTAGCCGCATTTCGGATTGGCATTAGGCGGTTAATACCAACCTGCACATTAAAATAGAGTTCACTATTGATAGCCGTTTCATCCCCGATAGGGTAGCCGGGGCATCCATGTAAACTTTGCTCTAACAGTTCATCAAATTCTCTGGGTTTAGGTAAACGGAATATCAGTTCAAATACTTCATAATCAGCCTTTCCGGGCAAGACAGGTACTGCTTTGGGATCTGCATACGTTAGCTTTCTGTTTTTCCAGAGTATATTAATTTGCCGGCTGCGCCAATGGCAATATGTTTGTACCTGTTCCCAGCTAATTCCAACTACCGGATAGTCATCATACTGTGTATCAAAAAAATAACGTTGCCATAGTTCCCCTAACTTAAAGTACGGCAAATATTTACGGGCAGTTACCTCGCCCGAATCCTTAGAAACAGCATATAAAAATTCTTTCCATTGAAAATTAGTAACTTCGCCTTTCTCTACAAATGAATTATATCCGGTGCGTATTGTGTTTGGCAGCACTATACGCGGCAAAGGAACATCTTTTTGAGCACTTAGCTGCAAGGGCAAAAATAGCACCCAGAACCAAATAACCCAAGGTGAACTTCTAAGTAAGTTTGTAATCATTTTTTTGCAAATTTACAGTTGAATTTTGAGGTTATGAAAAAACTAACACTTACACTTTTTTATGGCATTTTAAGCCTTTGTTTAGTATTTGCAAAAACCGGCAAAGAAGCGTTTCTGGTAGGTAAAGATACTTATGATAGCGGAAAGTATCAGGAAGCTATTTCTTTGTTTCAAGAATCAATTACTTTAGAACCACAACATTACACTGCCAAAGGAAGCTATATGATAGCTTTATGTTATAAAAAAATGAACCAATGCGATCAAGCGAAAACCTATTTTATAACCGCATGGAAACATAGCCCTACGGACGGCGGAGCCAGCTCCAAAGCTAAATTTCAAGAACAAGTTGAACGCTGTAACCTTAGCTTTCAGGAAATTACCGGCCAAACAGAAACAAAAACAACCACAACAACTCCTACAAATATTCCCAATAATACCTCCCCTAACCCAGCCCCTGAATCCTCCTCGTCTTCATGGGTAATTATTGGAATCGTGATTTCAATAGCCGTTTTAGTCATTTGGTTTCTGCGTAAGAAAAATATAGAATCCCAAAAAGCCATAACCACCCAAGAGGACATTCAAACCCAATTAGACCTAAAAGAAATTTACCATACTGCTTTTGACGACCAACTCTGGCAGAAACTTGCCCAACAATATGAACCAAACATGGTTAATCAAACACAAATTAGTTGGCAATTAAACTATAACTCTCTTCAAACAGACCCCAATCCACAGTCAGTTCAAGATTTACTCATGAAAGTTCGCCAACTAAAAAGAGATCCGGATATGATATTTAAGGAAATTGATTGATTTTCAGGCACAAAACCATTATTTGAGATACATCAACAGTTCGCATGCCAACAAACGGGTAGGATGAAATAGATACCTTTGTAATTGATAATGGAACCAGTTCAATGATAAAGTAATATTAAAAGTGAGCGTGTTGCATAACCTCTAAATTTTTAAAAAAGCTCAGATTTTCTCCCGTT
>JAIXKT010000025.1:0-16664 GCA_026932145.1 Bacteroidia bacterium | reverse complement strand
GAATTAAAAAAATAATTTGTACAATTGCTTACTTTTTCAGCCCAGATTTTAAAAGGATTCTGATTTGTCTCTGAAAAAAATAAAAAAAACTAATTTTTAGAACCCACCCTTAGCAAAAAAACCGGATAATCATCTCTGTTTGAAAATTCTGCCTAAATTTGAGTGTTGAATATTGCAAGAAACTTGGTGCTAAAAGTCCGCTTCTTCGTCAATTTTCTACCTATTCCGATGTGTGTAATTTAACGAATCCATTTAAAGAATCAAAATATGATTAGAAATTTAATCCTATGTGTTATCATTGCTATGGCATCAATTTTAAATTCTTGTAAACAACAAGAAAAAGAAACACCTGCACCGCTGATCGATGTGAAAACATTTTTCAAAAACGGAGAAAAAAGCTCATTTCGCATTTCACCTGACGGAAATTATTTTAGCTATAGATCAGATTACAAAGGAAAGATGAACATTTTTGTTCAAAAGCTAAACGACAGCACCGCTGTTCGTGTTACTAACGACACATTAAGAAGCATTTCAAGTTATTTTTGGAAAGGCGACAGGATTGTGTATGCACAAGACATAGGCGGTGATGAAAATTTTCAATTGTTTTCCGTAAAAGTGGACGGAACAGACCTAAAAGCATTAACACCTTTTCTGGGCGTAAGAAGCGATATTATTGACGCTTTATTAGACATAAGTGGAAAAGAAAAAGAACTGATTGTCCAAATTAACAAACGAGTAAAAGAATATGCCGACCCCTATCTGTTGAATATCGAAACAGCTAAATTAACCTTGCTTTATGACAACAAAGAAAACTATAACAGTTGGGTTACCGACAATAATGGTATTATCCGTCTTGCTTCTAAAACAGACGGTGTAAACATTACTTGGGATTACCGAAATTCCGACAAAGATGCTTTTACAACATTAATTACCACTTCATTCAAAGAAGCTTTTTCACCCGCATCCTTCGACAAGGACAACAAACTTATTTATGCTCTTAGCAATATCGGCAGAGATAAAACTATCTTGGTTGAATACGACCCCATAACAAAAAAGGAAATAAAAGAATTATTTGCCGATAATAACTATGATTTAGGCGATGTAAATTACGACAGAAAAAAACAATCACTAACTTCTGTAAATTGGGAAGCAGAAAAGCCGAAAAGGCATTTCTTTGACAAAGAATGGGAAGAAATCCAAAACGGCTTGGACAAAAAGTTTGAAGGCTACCAAACAAGCATTGTAAGCTATAACGATGCCCGAACCAAAGCCATCGTTTGGAAAGGCAATGACAGAATGCCCGGCAAATACTATCTCTACGACTTCAAAACAAAAGACACCAAAGAAGTTGCCAATCCTTACCCATGGATTGAAGAAAAACAAATGAGCCACACAAAACCAATAACATACAAATCCCGTGATGGTTTAGAAATTCATGGTTATTTGACACTTCCACTTGGTGTAGAACCCAAAAATCTTCCAGTACTTATCAATCCGCACGGTGGTCCTTGGGCAAGAGACGGCTGGGGTTATAATCCTGAAATTCAGTTTTTGGCTAATCGTGGCTATGCCGTTTTGCAAATGAACTTTAGAGGAAGCACAGGTTACGGTAAGAAATTTTGGGAAGCAAGTTTCAAACAATGGGGTAAAACAATGCAAGACGACATAACAGATGGCGTAGAATGGCTGAAAAAGGAAGGCATTGCCGATGGAAAACGAATTGCTATTTATGGTGGTAGCTATGGAGGTTATGCAACACTTGCAGGCATTACATTTACACCCGACTTATACGCTGCTGCTGTAGATTATGTTGGCGTAAGCAATCTGTTTACATTTATGAATACAATTCCACCATATTGGAAACCTTACCTTGACCAAATTTACGAAATGGTTGGTAACCCTAAAAAGGACAGCCTATTACTTGCAGAAGCTTCGCCAGCCTTACATACTGATAAAATAAAAGCACCTTTGTTCATCGCACAAGGAGCAAACGACCCAAGAGTAAATAAAGCAGAAAGCGACCAAATAGTAGAAGCCCTAAAAAAACGAGGCGTAGATGTGGAATATATGGTTAAAAATGACGAAGGACACGGCTTCCATAATCAAGATAACCAATATGACTTTTATGGCGCTATGGAAAAGTTTTTGGAAAAACATTTAAAACCCCAAAAATAAAAATTATGAACTATGTAGCAAAAATAGAAACTCAACAAATGGGGCACACTACGCATAAACCACAAAGAATATCCCTATCTGTATCTACAGATTATGAACAGAAAGGTTTTTTCTACGAAAACTAAAAAACACTATTGATAATCAGATAGTTAATTCCACCCAAACATATTGTTCGTCATCTCTGTTGCAAACAAAAGGGCTACAAACATTATCAAACAAACATTGACTTCCTCAAAGCACATAAAACGCTACATCATCGAGAGTATAAAGTGCTTGGGTAATGGAGAAAGATCAGTTTAGCATACATTCTGAAGCACGACCGTAAAATTCGGTTCAATTTCAAAAAAATACCGGTATAGTATTCCTTTTTCTTTTATATTTGCCGTAGTAACCTTGCCGACTTTAACTGTTGATGCCCTATGATTGAATACTATCCGATACTACTTCTGACGATTTTAGCCTATTTTATTGGTTCTATACCGGCTGCGGTATGGATTGGTCGGTATTTTTATGGCTTGGACGTTCGAGAATATGGCAGCGGAAATGCCGGAAGCACCAATGTATATCGTACTTTGGGTATAAAAGCCGGTATTGCCGTTCAACTTATAGACCTTTCAAAGGGCTATTTAGCGGCATCTTTAGCGAGTATTTTCTATAATGACTTAGCTCTATTTGAGGCTACTAACTATCCATTATTAAAGTTAGCGTTTGGTATGGCTGCCGTTGTGGGGCATATATTTCCGGCATTTGCAGAGTTTCGGGGCGGAAAAGGTATTAATACCTTGCTCGGTATGATGTTAGCCATTCACTTTTGGGCTTCATTAGCTTGCTTGATTACGTTTATCATCGTGCTGATTATTTCTCATTACGTTTCATTAGGCTCCATTTTGGGAACTTTAACTTTTCCGTTATACCTCATAATTTCTGCTATTATTTTGGCCAAAGAGCCGAACCACGTGCTGATTATTTTTGGATTTATTATTTTTATGATTGTGGTGATGACTCACCAAAAAAACATCCAGCGAATAATTCGGGGCAATGAAAGTAAGGTTTCATTTTTACAGAAGTTAAAACGGCGGCGGCATTAGGATATGCGCTTAGTGTTTATGGGAACCTCAGACTTTGCAGTTCCCGCATTAGAATTGCTGCACCGGTTTCATGAAGTAGTTTGTGTCGTTACCGCAGTAAGTAAACCCGCCGGCAGAGGACTACAAATCACTGCTTCGCCGGTCAAAAAAAAGGCAACACAGTTAAATATTCCCGTGCTTCAACCGGAAAAATTGCGCTCCGAAGAATTTATCAACCAACTAATTGATTTTCACGCAGATTTATTTGTGGTGGTAGCGTTTAGGATGCTTCCAGAATCTGTCTGGAAAATTCCTCACCGCGGTACAATCAACTTACATGCTTCATTATTACCAGATTATCGCGGAGCAGCGCCAATTAATTGGGCACTTATCAACGGAGAAACCCAAACAGGTGTTACTACTTTTAAAATTCAACAAGAAATTGATACCGGCAATATTTTGCTTCAACGTGCTGTAGAAATTCAGCCAGAATGGAATTTGGAAGATTTATACCAAAAATTACAAACCATTGGTAGTGAATTACTTCTTGAAACTATAAATAATCTTGAAAAAAACGAATTGACCGAAATTCCGCAACCGGTACTCCCCAATTTACACAGCGCACCCAAAATCACCAAAGAAAATACCCAAATAAACCCTGATTCTGAGGCTATTAAGGTTCATAATCTCATACGAGGCTTATCACCGGCACCTTGTGCATGGATGTGGCTGCCCAACCAAAAACAACTAAAAGTGTTTTTCAGCAGCCTTACAAACCAGCCCGTTGAACCAACCCAAATAGGCTCTTTCAGAAAACATCAAGGCCAATTCCAGTTAGCTTGCAAAGACTTTTGGCTGAATTTAGAAAGCGTTCAGTCAGAAGGGAAAAAAAGAATGAGCGGACAAGAATTTGCTCGAGGATTTCATGTAAATCCTCAAATCAAATAGAAGTGGTCCAAAATTTTATCTGATTAACAGGTTTCTGTCTCGAAAGATATATTATTTTACAGTTTGAACCGTAATTAAAAATGCGTAAATTCGCCCAAACATAGTATGTTTTTTTAACGAATAATTTTCAATACAATGAGCAAAATGATTGAAGTCCGTTTAGTGCAGTTATCTTGTGTTACCCAAACGGAATCTGACGGAGATGAAATTTACTTTTTAACGTCTGTAAATGCACCTTCGTTTAAAAATACCATTCAAGAACGGACTCCTAAGGGAACAGACTTTATCCCGATGAAAAATGGCAGTGTTATCCAAAATTATGAGCATAACTTATTTTACGGAGAATCCGAAAAAGAAATGCAAATCACCGTTATATTGATGGAAATGGATATGGTCAGTTTAGTTAATAATAATATTTCTATCATCAGCAAATGGATTGATGATACGTTGGGGGCAGTTTCTATACTCATTTCAAGCGAAGATAACATCCAAGTTACTGCTGGTAAAAACAGCACCGTTTCGTTGATAGAAGGAAATCAATACAAATCTACCTTTAACGGATCTAAAGGCAATTACGAAGCTACTTTTGAGATTACTTTGAAATAGCCTTTTTTAAGCTATTTGAGTCTATGCGTTTATTGATTCAGCGGGTGCTTAGTGCGAGCGTTACCGTTGATAATGAAGTTGTTGGTAAAATAGATAAAGGCTTGCTTATTTTAGCAGGATTCCAAGACAACGATACTGCGGCCATTTTAGAAAAAACAGCAACTAAGGTATTACAACTCAGGATATTTTCAGACGAAAATGATAAGATGAATCTTAGTGTTCAAGATATAGCGGGAAGCCTGTTGGTCGTTTCCCAGTTTACACTTTATGGAGATACCAAAAAAGGAAATAGGCCGTCATTCACAGGAGCTGCGCATCCAGAAGCGGCAAACAAACTGTATTTAGAATGGTTGGAAATCCTGTCCCAAAAATACCCGCAGCATATAGCTTCCGGAGTTTTTGGCGCATCTATGCAGGTAGCGTTGGTTAATGACGGACCCGTAACAATCTGGATAGATTCTGAGCAATGGAAATAAATTCTCCTTTTAATATTTCAAAAACTTAGTTTGATGTATAACTTTCTGATTCACAATATCATAGAATGTAATGTAATAAATTCCGATGTGAAATTCCTTTAAACTAATGGTTGTTTTTGGGTAGGTTAGTGCTTGACTCCAAACAAGTTTTCCCAACGATGAATAAATAGCTACTGAAGTTGGTGTTTGGGTAGCCATAGAAATATTTAGTTGTTCGTTTGCGGGATTTGGGCTTAGAGAAAAATCCGAAATATCGGCTGTATAAAAACCTGTAGTAGGCTGAATTTCGACTTGTAGTGTAGCAGTATCTGCACAAGATTGGTTAGCAGCGATTAAGGTAACTATTTTAGTTCCGTTTGTTGAATATTGCACACTAAAAGGGCCGGGGCCTTGCGCTTGGGCAGGCGTGGCATCTTGGCCAAAAGACCAATACCAACGATTAACCCCGCCAGTTGAGTTATCTGTAAAACTGAGTAGATTTCCCGCTATTCCAACGGTAGGGCCGGAAATTCCAGCCTGAGGCGTGATTGCATAACCCAGCAAAATAGAGTCCCTGGCCTTGCAGTTGTTGTGATAGACTTCTACCCAATACCAGCCGGGAGTAGTCGCCTGTATCGTTTGTGTATAATCTCCTGTATTCCAAGTAAATATAGCTCCAGGATTACCGGCATCCAAAGTTATGGGTGAAGGAAAATAATCACAAAAGACAGTGTCTGCACCTAAACCAACCTGAACAACCGGATTGACGGTAACGTAACAGGAATCTATTATATCACAATTAGCAGCATTGTTCCAAATATGAACAGAATACGTTCCGGTTTGTGTTACCGTTATAGTTTGGGTAGTTTCTCCTGTGCTCCAGAGATAAAAGTTTCCATTATTTAAAGCATTTAATTCAAAGCTGCCGCAGGCTATCGGATTTAACGGTAAAGCCGAAAAAGGCTTATCATACACCCGAATATTCACCGTGTCATAAGTCGTTAATCCAGTAACGGAATCCATTAATGCTGCTATTAATTTTGTATCTTGATTTAATAAAACCACAATGCTATTTCCAGACATTCCATTGCTCCAAAAGGTTTGAATATTGGGTAATCCGGTATCTAAGGTCAGTAAATCTCCGATACAAATAGCGGTATCAGCCGGTAATTGGGTTATGATGGGCTGCCAAAACAGCACTTCATCTATTAAATTAGCATTTCCGATTCCGCTTGCACCGTAGTTTAGGGTGTATTTACAAACAGATTCAAAACCAATTTGCTGAACAGACCCGTTTAAAAATGGCGATAAATCAAATTCATAGCTTGTCCAAGAACCTCCATTAACCGGAGGCTGAATAGTAGAAGAAACCGGCTGGTTATCAATGGTTAATCTAAAATTTGTGTAATTAGTTTGATATTGATACTGTTGTTTTAGGTTAAAGCGTATCCGCAGGCTGTTAATTCCTTGTGTATTAACACATTGATAAACTGCTGCAAAGTAGTTTGGGTTGCTTGTCCAGACATTTGCAGGTGTTGGGTTTACCCAGTTTATACCGCTTCCGCCATCCAAAACAATTCCTTGCTGCCCACCTAATGCTGCCCAGCCGGATGAAAAGACTTGTGCTTCTTGTCCGTAAGTTATTCTAAGTGAATCTGATACATTTGTAATATTCTCAAAACTCTGCAAATATGGATAACTTGCTATCGCACGGTAACTAATGATACTGCTTGCAAGTGTGTCATTATTAGTAACCATATCTCCAATTGTTTTTCCCCAAACTATTATCGGATATTTTCCAGCAATAGAAACATCTATCGGAGTTAAAAAAGAAACAATTCGGCTGTCATTCGGCAAAATTGTGTCATTATATGTTTGATTTATAGTAGATTGTCCATTAAATTGATAAAATAACTGAAATCCATATATCGGTAAAGTTCCTTGGTTCGAAACGCGCACCTGAACCTGTTCTTGATTAGTGAGTAAGCAACTGGATGTAGGAGAAACCAAGTTCGTAACGCTTAAATCCGGCTGATTAGGAGCTACTGGTGAGAAGGTTATCCATGAATTATCAGCATATACAGATGATCCTATTTGGAAAGCTAAGGAATCATTACCATAACTAAAGCCCGTTGTAGCATCTAATTGAACACCAACACTTGCGGTAACATTACCGCTAACAAGATGATGATCAACGATATAGATAACATTATTAGTTTCGCTTAAAACACATGAGAAGTAGGCAAAAGGAGCTGCTGGATTTCCATATTCAAAGGAGAACCACTTAATCCAAAATTGGCGGTTGGGAGCAGTACCGATTATTTTGGTGTAAACAACATCATTACCACCTGTTTGGCCGCTGGCCGTAAACTCGTCCCAATAACAAGCAATAGATTGCGGGGGTAGCAATGCTGTTGGAAGCAGTGTATTGGCGTTAGGTAGTTGCATTGAAGCAACTGAAAAAGTAATGATTCCATTTTGGCTGACTTTAAATTGGGTTACCGGCTGCCCAAAAAACTGAAAATTAAACGGGATAAGCTGGCTTGCTGACCACGAGTTAGCAGATTGTGGCGCGGTGGTGATGGCCGTCCAGCCAGTTGTTATGTTATCTGCCTCTGTATTAACTCCTTGCGGGTTTCCGCCGCTTCCAGTGCTAATCTGGTAAGTTACTTGTGCTTGCAGAAAATAAAAATTTACCCAAAATATTCCCAAAACAAGCCAAATAGTTCTTGGATTCATGATTAATAAGAGAAACTGTTCGCTGCAATTTACAGAAACTTTGACGAAACTAATTGGGCTTTAACTTAAATCTAACTTTTTATTCGTTAGATAGCTGAGAAAATACAACCAAAAGGGTTAGGTGGTTTTCAGCGTTTTTAAAATTAGATTCTGGTGGGAATATTTTTTTTGTTCTGGATTAAAAATCCCTTCTGGCGTAATGGGGTCTATTCTAACCCTACCGCTTGCATGAATCACAAAGTCTTTGTTCATGAGCAGCGCAACATGGGAGATTTTTCCAACTGTTTTCTGAAAGAAAATCAGATCTCCTGTATTTCGTTGTTCCCAAGTAATATCCTGTAACACAGCCGCTTGCTGCCAAGCATCACGCGGTAAGTAAACTGAAAATAAGGAAAATAAAGTTTGTATCAAACCGCTACAATCTATTCCGAAGATTGTTTTACCGCCCCACAAATATGGCACATTCATAAACATTTTGGAATACGATACCAACTGCTCAATGTTAAATGGATGTATATCTTGAACGTAATGTGGGTCTATTTCTACCGAAAAGTCAGTAAAAGGGAGGTTTAGTTGCCCACTTTCGCCATAAATTTCGGGAATCCGACATCCGGCTGTTAAAAATAGTGTGCTTTTTTGGTTTTCACAGCACATTTGAGCTCTAACCCAAGGTTCTGTTATTACTTTCCATGTAAGATTTTGCAGCAGCAAAACGGGGCTATTTTGTATATGGCTTTGGGTTATCCAGCCTTCGTATTGGTCAATTTCGTTTTTCACATAGCACCATTCTTCTGTACGGTTTAAAATTTGCACAACATAGCCAAATAGCGCTTGGCTTATCATTTCGGATCGGTGGCTTGGCTCTTGTCGTATGGGGGAAACGCAGACTGCAATAATTCCTCGCTCCATTATTTGGGTGGGCGAGTGGTCAATAATCGTAATTTTATTGGCCGTGAAGGATGCCCGGGGCCGGTAACAACTGCTCGCCTCAAAGAGGTAGCGTTCTCAAACGGAAGTAATACTAAACCGGTGTTTCTGGTAGAATCCCGTACAATGCTCTGAAAATAACCGGTAATCGGAACGCGATAACTCTGGGAAGTATTGTCAAAATAGTAACTCGTAGTCAAAGCTACTCCGGTTTCCGTTTGGGTAGAATCAGCCTGAAAAGGATAGACCGTTGAGGGAGCTAAAACCGTAGAATCCGAAGGTATGTAATAATCCGGATGAACCGGTATCACAAGCTCTGCATAATTAATGCCTTGCTCTCGAATTGTGCTTAGGCCGGAAAGTTTTACAAACAATTTATGGTATGCTCCGCAAACTAAAAAATTAACAGAATTACCGGTAGTGTCTTTCAAAAGTCCATAGGGTTTTAGCTCGTACTCACTTCTTTTAACAGAGTGATAATGAGCAGATTGACTGTCAATATAAAAAACAAGTGTTTTTGAAGTACTTTCTCCTTGTTTGTGGTAATTTAGCACTAATCTGGAATCTTGGTCAAAGGGATAAAACTGAAAAATAGCTCCCATATCTGTTCCTGAGACTTTTTGGGTTTTGAGTACTAAGCCTTTAAAGAAGTTTTGAAAACTTGCGTTATCTGTGTAAGATGTTCCGGCTCCAAACAATAGCCTTTTCCCAAGTGTGCTATCTAAAAGAACACCCCAAGTAGTGTCCCCCTGATAGGGTTTTGGAAATTTGAAAGCTAAATTACCGGAATATTCAACAGCAGGGTTGTAAAGAAGGCTTTGATGTGAATAGTAAGATTTTGTTGATGAAAATGTATCTTCGGTAATTTCATGTATCTGAAGAGTTTGTGTTAATTCTGGTTTTCCAAGTACTGACCCGTAAACTAATGGAACGCGCATAAAAAGACGCAGCGAATCAAAGACTACATCACTTTCTAAGGAAAGATTGGTAGAAGCTAAGGAAAATTGGAGGTACGTAGCGCAGTCTATATGCCCCATAACCGGGTCATACATATTACCAAATAGATGAACATTAACGGAACTTGTCTTTATCGAATCCAGAAACTGAGTCTTTACTTGAATATGGGTGGTATCGCTATATTCAACAACTACGCCAGTTTTGGGGTCAAGTGCTTCTGAACCAATGTCATCTATTTTTTTACAACTTTCAAAAAAAGAAAAAAGAAAAAGGCAAAGGATTATATGCCGGTATGAAATATTTAAAAGAGAAAGCACAAATCAGTTTAAAATCGCGTGGTATAGTTGTTGATAGCGTTCAATATAATCTGGCGCATCTGCTCGAACGTGGCGTGGTTGAATATTGGTATCGTCCAAAAACGCTTGAATATGCGGGTCAATGGCATTTTGCCCAAAAGTAATAGCATCAGCCATACGCATCCCGCCTTTGGTAACTCCATAGTAGCTATTCTCGGCAAAATCACGCAAGGTTTCATGGGGAATCCCGTCTAAACGAGCTTTCTCTACAAATGATGCCGGAAAATGCTCATTAAAAGCATTATTGTAAACCGTAAATACTACTTTGCTATTCTGGAAAACAGGGTCATCTTTATAGTGAGTTTTAACGTATAAGGGGATTAAACTCGTCATCCAATCATGGCAATGGATGATGTTTGGAGTCCAACCTAATTTCTTGACTGTTTCTATGGCTCCTTTGCAGAAGAAGATAGCACGCTCATCATTATCTGGGTGGAAAGTGTCGTTGTTATCAAAAAGTACGGATTTTCGCTGAAAATAATCTTCGTTATCTAAAAAATAAACTTGTAGGCGAACGTTTGGGATGGAGGCTACTTTGATGGTCAGGGGTTTCTCTTCATTTCCTACTCGGATATTAATCCCTGAAAGACGTACTACCTCGTGGAGGCGATTCCTTCTTTCGTTGATAACTCCAAACTTAGGCATTAATATTCTGATTTCGTGCCCGCGTTCGTGCAAGCCCTGAGGCAACATCCGAACAAAATCAGCAGCTGAAGAAATTTTTAAAAATGGGTTTATTTCACTAGTTACAAAGAGTATTCGTAATTTTTCCATATTAAACGGTATATGCCTAAACACTGCAAAGTTACTACTTTTTTTAACACATAAAAAAATTTACTTGTGATTCAGCAAGTATGATAAAATAATTGGACTAAATAATTGATCCAAAATGTGAACAAAAATCTACCCAAAAATAATTTATAGTTGTTTTTGCTTTTAAATTATTCCTAACTTTGCGCCCTACAATGCCGGTGATATGGCCGAGTGGCTAGGCACGAGTCTGCAAAACTCTTGACGGGGGTTCGACTCCCTCTATCACCTCAAAATAACGGATACGAAAGTGTCCGTTATTTTTTTGCCTATAACTACAACCCTAATTATCAGCAAAGGGATAATTGGCATCCAAAATCGTGTTTTATAAAAAAATATAGTCAGCATCATAACCAGAAAATAGCTTCCAGCCACAATAGCAATCTGTTTGGTTAAAAAGTTTTTAGTAGCTAAAAGCCCTACCCAGCTCAAGAGTAAAAGCCAAATATATTCATTGGGAAACCTTAGCCAAAAATTGGGCATCTTTTCGTAAGTTATACGATAATCGTAAAGGTTATTCATCAGATTATCTAAATCATCAAATTTAGCTGTAATGGGTTTTTTGAAACGAGAAAATTGCTTGTAAACTAAATAATTGCCAGAAAAAAGTTCGTTAATATTTGTTGTAAAAATCTGCTTCCAAACTGCTAACGGCTTTTTAGTCAATATGTTTTGGTTATATTTAGCAATCATTTGTTCTACTGCCATAAACTGTTCTGGCTGAAATCGGTTAGAATCCGGCTGGGCTGCTTGGTGGATAGCTAAATAAGTTTCATACCGTTGGTACACATCTGCCGATAACGGCAAATGCGGTTTTAGTAAATATTGAAGCGCAGAATCTGCGTAAATATCTGAATAGAAGACGCTTGTGTGTGGAAATAGCAGCCCGCCGAAGTTAGAAAAAACTCCCCCCTTAAAACGAATATGATTTCCGATTCCGAGCAATAAAAGTGCTCCTAAAATTGGAAATATAATTTGTAAAACTAACGAACGCTGCCTATGAAGAAATCCTAATACAAAAATGCCCGGAATTATCCACAAAGATTGAAGTTTAAGCAACACAGCTCCGGCTACCCAAAATCCAGAAATTAACCACCTGTTTCTCAGTAAGTTGTAACAAAAAAAACAAAAAAAGCTAGCCAAAAGGCTTTCCGGTAATAATGATAAATGAAAGTATGCTGTAATGGGTTCTATTCCCAGCAAAAAGCTGCAAAACAACTTAGCTCTGTTGTTTTTGAGTAAACTGGAAGCTAATAAGTTGGCAGAAAAAGAAAAGATAATTATTTGGGATACTATTGGTGCATAAATATTTGGCCTGATATAGCGCCAAAGGCCAACCCAAAACCCAAATAAAGGCGGATGCTGAATATCCCAATGTAACGTACCGGTTAGATAAAATTGCGTATCTAATTCATATTGAGCACCCCACAGAAATAGCTGCAGGAGTAATAAGACGCTTGTTAAAGTTACTGCGGTAGTAAGAATATACTTGTTTTCAGCAAGCATATTTAGCCCAAAAATCCGGGTTTTCCTGAAAAATCTTAGGGAAAATCATCCCGATAAGCTGGTCAAGGTGTAAATTTGGGATTTTTTCAGGCATTATATTCATTATAAGATTCTTAGAATCAGTGTCTTCGGCTGAATAAGCACACAATACGGTATCGGTTTGCCACTGTATATTTTTATCTGCAATAGATTTATGAATTGTTTCCGGCAAGCAGTCTGTAGTCTCTGTGATTATTTGGGTAGGAAACCCTATAAAAGCAATTCGGTTAGCGTTTGTTTGCCAGATTATGCTATTTGTAGAGATTCTCTCTGAGGCAGGAATGATGCTTTTTCGGAAGATTGTAAACGGATTTATACACAAAGCAATAGGAGCATAATAATTCCAATGAATTAAAAATGAGTCGTTTACATATCGAAAACTAATTTTATCATGCTGCAAAAGTGGTACAAAATATTGGGGTTCTTGTGTGCAAACCACAATTTCTAAGTGGTATAAACTTAAATTTTGATGATATAACAATGACAATAATGATAATGCAGCGGCTCGCCTCACATAATCATCACCTACTGCATTCCAGAAAACCGTTGTTCGCATTAAAGAATAGATGCTTATCTTCTAACTATTATTCTATCTAAAATTTTTCAGCATTATTTGATAGAAGAAAAAATAAGGATAAAATTATAGTTAATTAAATTTGAATACTTTCAGTCCTTTTAAGTCGCCGGATATTCCGCCTGAGATATTTCCGGTGTAGATGTAGTCCCCTTTTGTTGCGATGCAGGCATTTTGGAAATATTTTGGATCAATGTAATCAACTACTTTTTCTGGGTCTGTTGGTGAAACGGTAAAAACACCGCTCCATCCGTTTGCTACACACAGCACATTGTGGTTGCTATTGTAAGCAACATCATAAACATCAGTACCTTCTGCATCACCGAATTGGTTTCTGAACATACTGTTTGAGAGTACCTTAGTAACAGTTGCGTTAGCAGGGTTGGTTACATTTACGGTGGCTAAGCCGGCTCCCCAATTTGCCCAGTAGGCGTTGTTATTAAGCGTAGTGAATGTTTTCCCCCATTTTTCATGGCCAGGTTCATTCGTAAAAGAGGTATTAGCTACATAACCTCCGCTTAAATTAGATTTGGGAAAAGTTAGGAAATCGCCATTGGCGATGCTGGCTAAGATATGATTGTCTTTTTCCGCGATGTATGTAACCAGCGACTGGGTATTCGTTGCTTGCCAAGAAGCCTGAACATTTAGTGTCCCTGATGAAAGAACGCATTTTAGCAAAATACCATTTGAGCCATTGCTCCCGCCAATCCAATATTTGCCGTCCGAATCAATCAGCATTGTAGCCGGTTTGAAATTCGTCTGGTTGATAGAATATTTTGCCTGAACGCTTAAATCTGCCCCAAATACATAAATAGCAACTTCATCAGAATTACAGGCATACAAAGTGTTGTTATAGGAATACATTTTGCCGAAGGATTTGTTTTGGCTGTGAACATAAGTTTGCTGCAATACAGGATTAGCTGGATTTGTAATTAAAAAACGAAAAATAGAGTAATCTCGTTGCGCATAAAGGTTATCTCCGATAATCAATAAGTTATGCGGGCCGTCTGTCATAGAAATGCCACCAATAAGTTTAAAACTAGCTTTAGTTGAGAACGCAGAGCTATCTGTTGTGTTGTTATTGTTGTTATTATTGGGATCATCAATATCATCTTCCTTTTGGCAGGAAATTAGTAGTGTAAATAATCCCAGTAGCAGAATAATATTTCTCATAGCTGTTTGTAAAATAGTTTGGACGTAAAAATAAAAGTTCTTTCTCATAAAAGAAAACAAAAAGAGTTTTTGTAAATTTGGGCGAAAAATATGCCTCATTATTATTCACTGGGAAAAATACCCACCAAACGACATACTGTTTATCGCCAGCCGGACGGCCGCTTGTATCATGAAGAGTTAGTAAGTACAGAGGGATTTTCTTCGGATTCTTCATTGGTGTATCATCTATACCCGCCTACTCAGGTAGTTCGTATCGGAGAGCCCATTTCGGTTGCGCCCAAGATAGTGATAAGCCAGAACCTACAAAACCGATGTTTGCTGAGTTTTAAAATTACTGCCGATAATGATTATCTCAAAAGCCGCCGTATCTTAATGGCTAACCAAGATGTTCAGATAATCACCGCAGCTCCAGATAACTCACCGATGAATTATTTTTACAAAAACGCAGAAGCTGATGAAATTATCTTTATTCATGAAGGCAGAGGTATTCTACATACCAGTTTTGGAGAACTTCCATTTACGTATGGAGATTATCTGCTAATCCCTCGCGGAGTAGTTCACCAATTTTCTTTTCATTCAGCAAATAATCGTTTGTTGATTGTAGAATCTTTTTCGCCGGTAAGGTTTCCCAAAAGATATTTATCGCCTTATGGCCAGCTTTTGGAGAATGCGCCATTTTGCGAACGGGATTTAGGGAAACCCGAAAATCTTCCTACGATAGACCAACGGGGAGAATTTTTGATTTATATCAAAAAACAACAACATATTTGGCCATATTATTATGAGAATCATCCATTTGACTATGTTGGTTGGGATGGGTGCTATTATCCGTATCGTTTTTCTATACATGACTTTGAGCCAATAACGGGTCGGGTTCATCAGCCACCGCCGGTACACCAGACTTTTGAAGGCCATAATTTTGTAATCTGTTCCTTTGTACCGCGTTTATATGATTATCATCCGGAAGCAATACCGGCACCGTATCATCACAGTAATTTGGATTCTGACGAGGTGCTATACTATGTAGCAGGTGAGTTTATGAGCCGTAGCAATGTAGAAAAAGGAATGTTAACGCTGCACCCACTGGGTTTGCCACATGGGCCGCACCCCGGAACCATCGAAAAAAGCATCGGAGCCAAAGAAACTAAGGAATTAGCCGTTATGATAGACACTTTTAAACCATTATGCCTAACTGAAGAAGCACTGAATATCGAACATAAATCATATTATCGCTCATGGGTAGAATAATCGCAATACTGCTATTCTACTGCGGTTTTTTGACTAATGCTTTTGGGCAATATCACCTAACTGAAATAGGTGCTTCTGCTGGTGCAGGAGCTAACCTCCCTACCGATAATGCCAAAATACACAATGGAATCTCTTGGAATATTCAATCATATTTAAGTCATTACATCTGTGGAAAAATGTACGGCTATCATGGAGCATTGGGCTATCGAGGCTTTCTAAATAGCGAAGAGGTTTATCAACTACCATCTATACTTGGCCCCAAGACATATGGAACAACCAAATTTGCTTTTCATTATCTTGACGCAGGCTTTTACTTTAAACTTAGAAGGCATAATTATCACCGCCCTAAGGAAGCCTGCTTGCTCATAGGTCCACAGTTTAACATACTATTAGCTGCTACAGCAAACGGCCAAGCATATCGAAGTGATGACTGGAGGCGGGTTTATCCGGCAGTCATAGGTATTCATATCAGCACTCCTATTCGTATATCATTCTTTTTCAAAACGAAAGCACAAATAGAGCCAGCCTTAGAGTACTTTTTTACGAAAAATGCTAAGAATATCTCTGACCGCCCGGCATCTTTACAAACTTTATCGATATCGCTAAATCTCAAAATTCGACTTTGGGACAATCGTTAAACTCCCCAAAATACCGGAAAACAATGAGTAACAAATATCCTGATATTGGACTGATTTACAGAGAAATTGAACATAGACGGTAGCCACACATCGGTAAAAAAGCTGCCGAAAGTGCCGTCTATCGGGGTTGTAAAAGGGTAAGGATATTCAATTCACTTATTATGACCGATGGAAACGGAATACCTCTTGCAATAGGGGGTATTTTGAGCGGCAACCACAACGACTTATATCAGGTTACCCCAAATCAAATAGACAGATTATAGCTATGACACAGTATCCTCTCAACAGTTGCGGAATCTGTGTAGAGAATAGTAGCCTACTCAATGCAGTCAAAGGAGTTGATTGTAGGAAACTTAGAATAACTATCCAGTGAGAAAGCTAATCATTAGGAGTCAGGTTAATTTTGTGGGGAGAAGGCATATTTTAGATGAACAATTTTTCTAATC
>JAIXKT010000024.1:59769-71856 GCA_026932145.1 Bacteroidia bacterium | reverse complement strand
CAAATATATGAATATAGATACATTTTGGTCTAATTAAAATATCATTATCGTATAAGTTGTGAATTTGGTGCAGGATAAACATTTCCGCCTTCGCTTATCCAAGAAAAATTTATTGTTGCTTTGAAGCGTTCTTTATTCCAGTCTCCAGCTTCTTCGGTTTTGATTTCCGAAATTGGTAGGATGTTTAAAATCTCAAAACTACCACCGAAATAAACTTGATTTTTCGAGTTGTCGTTTGGAGAAAGTTTCTTTACATGAGCGCGTTGCATAACCTCTAAATTTTTAAAAAAGCCCAAATTTTCTCCCGTTCAAAATAAATTTTGATTTTTTGGGGAGTTTATAGGGAGTTTTTTTACATTTTACGTCTTTTTTTGTGGGTGTGGGGTTTCATTTTTTATGTTTTTGCCCCTTTTTCGCCTCATTTTTACCAATTGGGCGTATTTTGGGCCTACAGGCTTAAAATAGCTGCATTTGAGGTGGTGCCGTTTTTGGTGTTAACATATTGTTTACTAATAGCTTAGGTAACCTATACAGGTTGTATGCAATTGCTTCCAGGGCGTGCTGGGCGTGGGTTTTGGCGATGCCCACATAGCGGGCGGTGCCGCCGCCGAACCAGCTTTTGGTGCCGGCAAAGGTGCGCTCTATTTTGTAGCGGTGTTTGCCGCAGAGTTGGTTGAATTTGAGTTGTAATTTTGTTAAGGGTTTGTTTTTCACTGCTTTATAACACACTCTATCTTTAAGTCCCTTCGCTTTGAGGTAGGTGGTATGGGCTTTGGATTTGTAGGCTTTGTCGGCATAGATGGCGACTTTTGGGGGAACTTGTGCCTTGGTTATCAATGTGTTAAAGTGGTTATGGTCATGGACGTTGGCGGGTGTGGTCTCCAGGGCAAGGACCAATCCGTTGCCGTCGGTAATAACGTGTTTTTTGTAGCCAAAGCGGGTTTCTTTGCCTTTTTTGAGCCAGCGGGCTTCGTCGTCCACGCCAGGTTGATTTACTTTAACAAGCTTTAATTCAGCCGTTTGTGTTTGTATAGCTTCTTCCGTTTGTTCGTTTTCTTTTCTGTCTTCGGCAATTTCGTAGGTGGGTTTTCCGGTGGGTTTGCGGGGGCTGTCGGTAATGGAGGCATCTATTATGCAGCCGGATTTTACCGTAATAGCATGTTTATCAAGCTGTTGGTTAAGTTCTTGCAACAGCAAGTCGTAGGCATTGCTTCCTGCCAGTTCGTTGCGGAAGCGGCACAGGGTGCTGTGGTCGGGTACTTCGTCTTCAAGACTCAGCCCAACGAAGGTCATCCAGCTTAAATCGGTGTTGGTCCTGTCTTCTATGTCTCTGTCGCTCAGGCTTTTATACCAAACGCCGAGCAGTAGCATTTTGAAAAGAATAATGGGGTTGTAGGCGGGTCTGCCGTCCGGTCTAAGCCCTTTTGGGTAGTGTTTTTGAAGTATTTTTACGATTGATTCCCAATCAATTACCTCATTTATTTGCTTTAGAAACGCGTTTTTAGAACTGCGTTTAGAAACGTAGGGCTGGCTAAAACTCATCTGTATTTGGGCGTGCTTTATCACACCACAAAAATAATAAATTAGTTAATTAATTCAAAATCAAATAGTTAAATATTTTTATTCTTTTTGTCGTGCAACAGGCTCAGAAAGTTTACCAATAAACATTTCGAAAATTTAGAACAAATCAGCACATTCTTTGACCAAGCAATAAAGAACCTAAGCCCTCAAATGGTAATGTCTATATGCACATTCAAATATATGAATATAGATACATTTTGGTCTAATTAAAATATCATTATCGTATAAATTGTAAAAAAAACTCCCCATAAACTCCCCAAAAAATCAAAATTTATTTTGAACGGGAGAAAATTTGGGCTTTTTTAAAAATTTAGAGGTTATGCAACACGCTCAATTTATCCACAATGTGGCTAAATTGTCATAGAGTTTTAATCTTTATTGGTTGGAACTTTTGCAGTAAATTGTAACTTTGGGCAATCATTTTCCAACAGTTAATTCATGGAAGCCTTTTTGCTGACCCCACTCATCAAAGAATTTGTTAAAGATTCACACATTTCCGAAGAAGATAAGGAATTTGTGCTGCAAACTGCACAGGAATTAGGCGTAACTCAACCGATTGCGTTACAGCTAATTGAAGTAGAATGTAAGTTACAAGAGGGAGCTAATCTTTCCCCTATTCAGGTTGCCGCACCGTTAATTCGTTCCTTTGTGATAAACGGTCGTATTTCAGAAACTAATATGGACAATCTGCTTCAAACACTAGCAGATTTCTCCCTTACGCCCGAAATCATTCAAGCCTTAGTGGATTTAGAGTGTATTTACCAGCAGGGACAATTGCCAAACAACAAAGGGGCTTTTGGCACATTCATCCAATCTTTCATGATTGATGGTAAGGTTTCTGACTTCGACACTACCTTTTTAAACACAATTGGGGTTGAGTTGGGTTTTTCTCCGGATTTAATCACGGCGATGATTCGGTTAGAATCTGCCATACAAACCAAAAGCCGAAATGCCCGAAACACAGCACAGATATTCTATCCATTAATAAAATTCTTGGCAGAAAATGGCCGCGTAAGCATTTATGACCAAGATATGGTTACCCTCAAAGCGGAACAATTGCGGGTTTCTCCGGAAATAGTAAAGGCATTTCTGAATTTTGAAGAAGCATCTTTTTCCGGACAGCATGATTCTACGCTGTTTTTAATCCCCTCTTTGCTACGTGCTTTTATGAAAGCCGGCAACTTTAGTGATTCTGATATTGTCAATGCTATTCGTCAGGTCTTAAAGTTAAATCTAAATGAGCACCTTATACAGTTATTGATTCAGATTGAATCCGAAACCATCCGCAGATCTACCAAAGTTCCGGCAAATCTATTATTACAAGTTATTTCATTTCTTCTCCGCAATGACGGTAAAATAGACCCAACCGAAATGGCGTTTATTACAGAGAAAGCTGCTCAGTTAGAAATTCCCTCAGAGGTCATTTTGGGATTAATTGAGGTAGAAACCGCTATTATAAAAGAAGAAAAATCAGGTGTTAAGTTGATAACGCCCCTGATTAAAGCCTTTTCTAAATCAACACTTTTTACCAAAGATTTAATTTCATTCATCGTAAAAAAAGGCTTACAATTAGGTGCTACCGAAAAATCTATCAATGCCTTAATCCAAATTGAAGTAGCTATCCAGAAAAAATCTACCGAACAAAAAGCCGGGCAACTTGAAGAAGATCTACTCTCTTTTATGGAAAATCGGCAAGCAGATAGTGCCCAAGCCGGTAAAAATATCACTGCTACTGCCACCACCCCAACAATTGTTACAGACTCTCGGCTTCGCGAACAGCAAATAGCCTCTTTACCAGTTGAAAAAACAGCTATAGAAAGTATCTTTTTCGCTGATAACGGAGGTAACCCAATTTGGTATGTCATTTTTGAACAAGAGGGCGAAAAAATACTCTTTTCAGACGGAAAAATCCTTCCGGCTTCCCAAATAGGAGAAATTTCGATTGCACCAGCCAAAAATCATATTGCCTATAAAATTCATGAAAACGGAAAGGAAGTAATGATTATTGACGGAAAACCCACTACCGCCTATGATGCTATCCAAAATATTGTATTTAACGCAAAGGGAGACTTGTGGGTAATGGTTGTAAAACAAGGAAAGCTATGGCATACCGTAACTTCTACCGGTAAAACCGGAAAAGGTTACGCAACAATCCGTGAATTAGTAATTTCACCTACCGAAGAAAAATTTGCTTACTCCGCCTATGAAAATGGTAAGTGGGCTATGATAGAAAATGAAAAAGAAGGTGCAAAATTCTCATCAGTAGGCGGTTATACCTATAGCGAAAACGGGAAATCAACGGCCTACATTATCATTCAAGATAAACGCCACTCAGTTGTTCATAATGGAAAACAAAGTTCTACCCATGAGTCATTGGGAGGACTTACTTTCAGCCCGGATGGATCCCAGTTTGGATATTGGGCAAAAGAAGGAAATAAAGAATTTATAGTCGTAAATGGCCAAAAAGGGGAATATTGTGAATCTGTTAATCGCCTGATTTTTAGCGGAGACAGCAAACATATTGCAAAAATTGTAACACTCGAAAAAAAGAAAACCCTATTTCTCGATGATAAAAAAATCGCTACCCACGAAGAAATCTCTAACTTAGCATTTACCGGCCAAAATAACCTAATGTATAAATTCTTGGATAAAGAAAAGTGGCATCTATCTTTTAATGGAAACGTTGGCGCGGCCTACAACGATATTGACCAAATTGAAATGAACCAACGCGGAGAACAATATGCTTACTACGCAAAACAACGTGGTTCTTGGACGGGGGTTGTTAAAAACGGAGTTCAAGGAAAAGAGTTTCTCTATGTAGAAAGTTTGATTTTTGCTGATAAAAGTGATAGTATTGCCTTTTTGCACCGTAAAAAAGGTGGCTCATATCTTGTTTTAGATGATAAAATAACCAACGCTGAACCATTCGATGTTGCTAGCAGCTTAGACTACTGCGCAGATAAAAATCGACTTTCTATGATAGCTATTCGCGGAAAAGACATTTTGTACGTTACCCTAAGTTTGTAATTATTCTTAAATTTAAAAGAAACTTTTCTGACTTTGAAATTGTCTTATCCTGATATTTGCTGTATGAAAAAATCTTGGTTATTGGTTATTCTATTAACAGGTATTTCGGCAAGCGTTTATGCCACTCGGCTAAGTTCGGTGCTTTATACCCCAAGCATCCAAAATTCTATACTGAATGTTACTGCTTCTAATAACTCCATAGCCAACCTTTCTATGGAAGTTGTGCGCCGTTTTGTAGATAATATAAATACAGTTCGGGAAGAAGAGGCAGAAGCCCAAAACCCACCCCCAAATACCTACCCAACTTCTTTCCTAATTAATCCTGATGCAGATACTAATCAATTTGATGTTTACTCCGCATCTTTTCGTTTAGCAGCACTCATTGCAACTTCAATACTTATCTTTTTATACCTTTTAAAAACACTCTCCAAGAATAATTCTAAACCAACAAAATCAGATTATTCTATAAACTGAGGAGGTTTGGTAGTAAGTTCCATAACTATCTCCGAAAACAGGTTTTGTTAGCAGCTTTTAGGGAATAATTCGGTAAAAGTCGAGGAATTATTTAGGAAGGTTGGTTAGCTTTCTTTCGCAGGAAGAATAGAAACGTTATTTTATTAGCTTCTTCGGTAACTTCTTGTTTTAGCTTTAATTGCTCATTATCAAAAGATATAATTTCGAATTGGTCTTCTCCGATTTTCAGTTTTTGATCTTTCTTTTCCCATTTTCCTTCAACTGGGCCTTCGGAAGCAGTAAGACGGTATTTATTTTCCTGAAAAAATTCAAGGGTAGCATTTTGGGTTGATTCTATCCACGCTTTATAATCTATATTGGTATTTCCCGATACCACAACGGAATCAACATTCCAAGATGTATCAACCAAATTTTGATTGACCTCCGGTTTACAACCCCCAAATATCATGGTAATAAGCAGTAAACTGAACAAACCAAGCCATATTTTTTTCATAGGAACTTCAGATTAATGACAAATTTCGTTAAAAATATGATGCAATCGTGATTTTTATAGTGTGCTCACAAAAATTGTTGATTTTTACAAACCAAAATATATCATTGATATTTAGATAAATATTTAACTTTACGCCCGAATTACTGCGTGGTATTATTTCGCCTTTTAACTGTATTTACCTTAATTTGGAATCTGGGCAAACTGGATAAACATAGTTTCTATGTTTCTTACCTAAGTAATTTAGATCAAATTCAGGAGCGTAATTCTGCCTTTGTTACCACCAAAATCACACAAATAGCTGTAACACAGTACTCACCAAAGAAGGTTAAGCCACTATTTGTGGAAATACAGAAGCAAATTGGTGCTTTTTTTCAGGCTGGTGCAGTTGCTAATCTTGCCGATTTTAGCATTATTATTCGTGCTCCTTAGTCGGTAATTTAGTTGTAGTAGCTTTTCTAATATGAAATAAATTCGGCCGTTTAGAAAAGTTCTTCCTTAGCCGGATTATCAAAATCAAATTTAATTTTTAAAAAAAACAGTAAACATTTAATACAATGAAAAACCGTAATGTTATTATTGGCCTGTTAGCGATTTTCGCGCTTATCTGCGCCTACAACATTTACTACACTGGAGTGCTTATCTCAACCGATAGCGCATTAAGCAACATGACCTCCGAAAAGCGCTCTAAATGGTTAGATAAAAAAGATAATTATGAAAAATACAAAGCTGCTCACGAAAACGGGATGTCCTTAGGTCTTGACTTACAGGGTGGTATGTATATCACAATGGAAATTGGCTTAGAAGATGTTGTGAAAGGTTTAGCCGGCACCAACCGTGATTCGTTATTCGATAAAGCCATAAACATTGCCTTACAACGAAAAGTAACGAGCCAATCTTCATTTGTAGATTTATTCGTTCAAGCTATTAAAGAGTTGGATCCCAATGTTCGGTTAGCAACCTATTTTGCCAGCCAATCAAACGGAATAACTTTTAACACACCTGAATCTGAAGTAGTAGATAAGATTAAGAGAGAGTCTTCGGATGCTCTTGAACGTGCTTTTAATATTTTGCGTACTCGTATTGACCAGTTTGGGGTTGCATCTCCAAACCTACAAAAGCAACCGGGGACGGGGCGAATTTTGATTGAACTACCGGGCGTTAAAGATGCTGACCGCGTTCGCAACCTACTCCGTAACACGGCTAAGTTAGAGTTCTGGACAACATACTCCGCCGAAGAAGCTTTTCCATACATAGAAAAAATAAACCAAAAAATACGGGAACTCGAAGGATTGGCAGCCGCATCTGACTCCGCTAAAACCCAAGATTCAGCCAAAAAAGAAATCGCCCAAAAAGATACAACCAAAACATCTAAGGCTGACTCAAACCAAGTAGCTTCTACTGATTCAAGCAAAGATAAAGATACTGCCAACAGCAAACTCTCGGATAAAGAAAAAACCGAAAAATTCTTCAAGGAAAACCCATTTTTTGCATTGCTTCGTTTTCCAGACTTTCAAAATATGAACGGCAAAATGCCGGTTATGGGTTATGCGTTGATTTCGGATACCGCGAAAGTCAATCAATATCTAAATCGCCCGGAAGTACAGATGATACTCCCCAGTGATTTAAAACTTTTCTGGACAGCAAAGCCAGAGGCAGCCGGATCTCAATATCTAACTTTGATTGCTATCAGAAGTAACCGTGATAATGCTGCTCCGCTTGAAGGAGACCAAATCTCAGATGCCCGCCAAGACTTTGATCAGCAGCGGAATAATATGCCCGTTGTTTCTATGAATATGTACCCGGAAGGTGCCCGTAAATGGCGCAAACTTACCGGTGATAATATCGGAAAATCAATTGCTATTGTTTTAGATAACTTAGTGTACTCCTACCCTACTGTTCAAAACGTGATTGCTAATGGAAGTTCACAGATTTCCGGTAACTTCAGCATTGATGAAGCCAAAGACTTATCTAACTTACTCAAAGCCGGTAAGCTACCTGCCCCCGCACGCATTGAAGGTGAAGAAATTATCGGAGCTACCTTGGGTGAAGAAACTGTTACTAAGGGAACGTTTTCGTTCACCATAGCCTTTGTTGGTATCTTAGCTTTTATGATACTGTATTACCGAGGTTCAGGGGTCGTAGCCAACATAGCCCTGTTAGTAAACGTATTTTTTGTGCTGGGAATATCTTCTGCATTAAACGTAGTGCTAACCCTGCCGGGTATTGCTGGTATCATTTTGAGTATGGCCATGTCCGTTGATGCGAACGTGCTGATATATGAACGAACGCGGGAGGAATTGGCCACCGGAAAACCGATGAAAGCGGCTATCAGTATGGGTTTCCAAAATGCTTTCTCCGCAATTATGGACTCAAATATTACCACTTTCTTAACAGGGGTAATATTATATGTGTTTGGGACAGGCCCTATTCGAGGCTTCGCCGTAACTTTAATGATAGGTATCATCACCACATTAGTCTCTGCTCTTCTTGTAACCCGTATTTTACTTGAATACTTAGCAGAACGTAAAAATGAAATCAAAATTTCTTTTGGAACTACTGCTGCTGCTGACTTTTTTACACGCCTTAACTCTCAATTTATTGCGAATAGAAAAAAATCCTACATCATATCTGTGGTAGCAGTTGTCATTAGCTTAATAAGTTTTGGAATCTTTGGGTTCAAATTTGGTGTTGATTTTCAAGGAGGCCGGCAATATATCATTGAGTTTCAAAAACAATATGATACAGAGAAAGTTCGTCAAGATTTAACTGACGCTTTTGGAAACAATGCCCCAATCGTTAAAACCGTAGGAAGCAAAAACCAACTAATGATAACAACCAGCTACCTTTTTGAAGCCAAAGATGCTGACCAAAAAGTAACTGATGCACTAATGGCTGGTTTAAACAAATCCCATGCAGATGCTAAGCCTGTTATTATGAAAAAAACAACAGTAGGTCCAACCATTGCAGAAGACATCAAGATGGGAGCTATTTACTCTGTGGTCTTTTCTGTCATTGTAATATTTGCTTACGTAGCTATCCGGTTTGGAAACTGGCAGTATGGTATGGGCGCTTTGCTATCATTAGCTTTCAACGTAATATTAGTACTCGGGCTCTTTTCTCTATTGGGTTCAATAGATTCACTTCCATTTAGTGTCGAGATAGACCAATCGTTTATAGCAGCCCTGCTTACCATTGTGGGTTACTCAATAAACGATACTGTGGTTGTGTTTGATAGGATTCGAGAAGTTGTGGATGACGATAAGTCCCATTTACCTCGACCAACTCTATTTAATAGAGCTATTAATGATACATTGAGCCGTACTTTGGTTACGTCTATCACTACCTTAACAACCGCCTTGATTTTATTCTTCTTTGGTGGAGATGTGCTTAAAGGGTTCATGTTTGCATTGTTCTTTGGAGTTACATTCGGAACGTTTTCTTCTATTTTTATGGCAAGCCCAATTTCTTTGGATTTGTTAGAATGGTCGAAAAAGCAAGAGCCTACTCCTTCTACTACGCCAAATACTAAAAAATAAAACGCTAAGAGGTTTTATTGCAGCGGGATAAATTATTCAATTTATCCCGCTCTTTTTTTAGCAATTAAGATATTGAACTTAAAACTACTTTTAAGGGTTTTGGGATGATATATCAACAAGCGTTTTTTATGGAACAGCATAATTATCAAATAAACGTAGAGTGGAATGCCGATAGGGTTGGGACACTCTCTGCATCCGAAATCAATGTTGCTTTTCCGGTTGCTACCCCGCCAGAGTTTGCCGGTGGAGTTCCCGGGATTTGGTCGCCAGAGCATCTCTACACTGCCTCCATAGCAAGTTGCTTTATGACTACTTTCTTAGCTATTGCGGAACTCAGTAAGCTACCTTTTAAATCTTTTTCCTGTAATGCAACAGGCGTTTTGGAAAAAGTAGATGGAAAATTTATGATGACCAAAGTTATTCTAAACCCAACCGTTGTTATTGAGCAAGATAAAGATACAGAACGAGCAAGCCGAATACTACAAAAGTCAGAATCCGCTTGCTTAATTACAAACTCCGTAAAATCAGCGGTAACAATGACCCCAACGATATTAGTACATAGTTAGTGTAACTGAACAAAAACGATATAATTTTGTGCCCGAATTGGGAATTTATGAATAAAATTGTTTTCGGGATTTTGCTGCTTGCTTACTTGGGATTTTCATTAAACATTTATTTAACCCCTCTCTCCGTTGATGCAACTACCGGTTACGATGTTCCATTAGCTGATTCAGGAAAGTTAGTTTGGCAAAAGTATAATTGCCAAAGTTGCCATCAATTGTATAGCTTAGGAGGTTACTTAGGCCCGGATTTAACCAATATTTTGGGAAGAGTACCTCAAGAATATATTCAAACGGTAATTCAATATGGCAATAAACAAATGCCCGGTTTTCAGATGAATGATACTGAATTTAAAGCACTTATAGAATTTTTTAAATCTACTAATGCCAGTGGTAATGCAGACCCTCGAACGTTTAAAGTACAAAACGATGGTATGATTTCTCCTAAGTCTTAAAGAGTTACGCTAAGGCCAATTTCAATGCTCGGTAATCTTGGATATTTCTCAACTCGCCCGTCATCTGTAAAATAAGTTTTGTTAGGGTCATAAACATTGGTGATTCGAGAGTTTATCCAGATTCCCAGAAAGCGATAATGCGCCTTGATATACAAACAAACACGAAGTTTGTTTACTTCTCCGGCACCGGATAGCTTTTCTTTAATTTCTTGGTCTCCAACCATTCGGGATCTTTTGGTTGAAGAAGCTATGTGATAGCCTATGCTTCCCCCAAATTCAATAAATGAAACTGCTCGGTAGCGGCTATCCCGAACTAAATTATAGCGTAACCCTATGGGAATATCTATGTAAAAAAATCGAAGCCGCTCGTAGCGATAGACAGTATCTCCACGGGTTGGAAATATCTTTTCGGGTTTTGCAGGAAACTCAAATTTATACCCGGAAAACCCCGGCTGAAATTGGATAGCGAATCGAGGAGAAAGTAACTTATTAAAACTCAGGCCAATAAATGTAGTCCCCGATGCACTGCCTTTCACCGGAACGCTATCATTACTGCTTTGGGTTACAATAAAGCCTCGGTTAAAAACGATATTAAATTTTTCGGCAGACCGAACTCCTGAAGTCTGGATAGTATCTTCTGAAACTATATGCTGGCTTTCTGAATCAGGTTCTTCGGTATCATATTGGGCGAAAGCCTTTCCTGCCAAAATTATCCAAATAAAAAACCATGAAAGAAACCGCATACTTTGCCGAGCCAAACTTTTGCAAAACAACGGAATAAACCTATATCGTAAAACTTAAACAGAGATAAAAGTAACTAAATCGCGGAGAAATATCTAAGCAATAGCTTGCTTTGTGGTGTTAGGCGGCAAAATAACTAAATAGAATGTTTCAAGATAATCAACCCATTCTTGTTATACAATTCTGTTGTACTAAAAAAGAGATTTTCTTCTTTGATTATCAATCTATTAGGTTCAATTGTTAGCTTTTGATGTAAGTTACTATTTTCTCGAATTGCTATAACCCACGTTGTAGATTGCGCTAACGTATTGTGTATTTTTCCCCACCCTAAGGAGTCGTTTTTTGCACCGCTAATAATGATAGGGATTTTTTGGGATGAGTTATAGCTTTTTAGTGCCACATAGAAAGTTCCCTCCCAGTCCCAAAAGTCTAAAATCACCTTTGTTTGAGGGGTTGATTCTTGTTCAATATCTTTTGAAATTTCTATTGTTTCAGCAGAAACACGCGGAAATGGCTTTATTCCATCTGTATTCCAAACAAAAGACAAAATAAAGGTAACTAAAATCGAGATAATTGGCAGTTTAGACGATGTAGTTTTTTCAAAGCAGTATGCCCAAAGAGGTGCGCCCAGCAAAACCAATGTTCCAACAAAACGATGCTGCAAAAACAGTTTTCCGCTAATAGCGTTGTATTCTACAAAAATAGCTATTATCACAAAAGGCAAAAACCATATATATCTTCGGTTTAAAAAAGCCATCTGAGGTATTTTTGTCTCCTTTATTTTTCTGATTATCAGCCAGATAGTTATTGGACCAACAGCTATAAAAAAAGAAAACGGGAAGAAATAAACCCGCATTAGCTGTTCTCTCCAATTAACAGATTCATTGTATCCTGACAATTCTATCCATTGATAATTTCCGCTAATACCTTGTAATAAATCTCCAGTTTGAATATATCCCTGATAAATCCAAAAAACGGGAAATAAACCGGCAGCTAACCCAAACACAATAGCTGCCCGAAATGAGGTTTTCCAACATAACAACAGAAACCAAACTGCCATCAAAAGCCATGCTTCGTATCGCAATCCGCTGGCTATAGTTATTGAAATACCGGCTGCAAAAAAATAGGTACTATTTTTTTGCGATAAACCCACCGATAAGAAAAGTAAGCTACAGGCTACAAAAAACAAAAAAGGCGTTTCTGATAACGGTAAAAAGCTA
>JAIXKT010000024.1:0-58317 GCA_026932145.1 Bacteroidia bacterium | reverse complement strand
AAAAAATCCAATATGCAAAATATTGGTCTTGTTTATTTTTCACTATCGTATTAGACTACTTTTAACCTCGGATAAATGTTGGTTTTTTGTTTGTTTTGATTACAGATAAATATACTAAAATCAGCATCTTACCCAATTTATAAATACTTAATTAATTAAAAATTAAAAATGTTGGTTAGTGCGCATCTAACCAATTGTTGGCTATTCCAACCGAAACTTCAACCGGCACATTGGGAAGCGGCATCGCCTCTACCATCGTTTTTTCTGCTATTTGCTTAACTATTTCGATTTCTGTTTCGGGAATTTCTAAAAGTAGTTCATCATGAACCTGTAAAATAATTTTTGATTTTAAGTTATTTTTTATCAATGCTTTATGCAGGTTTATCATGGCTAATTTAATCATGTCTGCTGCTGAACCTTGAATAGGTGCATTGATGGCGTTTCTTTCTGCAAAGCCACGAATGGTAGCATTCGCGGAATGAATGTCCTTTAAGTATCGCCTTCTTCCAAGCATCGTTTCTGCGTATCCGGAGACGCGTGTTCTTTCTATCGAAGAGAGCATATACTTTTTGATTCCCGGAAACTGTTCAAAATAAGCATCTATGATAGCTTGTGCTTCGCTTTTTTTAATAGTCAGTCGCTGGGCTAAACCAAAGGGGGTAATTCCGTAGATGATTCCAAAGTTAATTGTTTTGGCTTTTCGGCGCATTTCTGCATTTACTTGCTCAGGCGGTACTCCAAATACTTTGGCTGCTGTTTCTGTATGAATATCGGCGTGTTTTGCAAAAGCTACTATCATGTTAGAATCTTGACTTAGTGCCGCCATGATGCGCAGTTCAATTTGGGAATAATCTGCTGCCATGAGTTTGCAGCCTTTCTCGGCAATAAATGCTTTTCGGATTTCTTTTCCCCGAAGGGTGCGAATAGGAATATTTTGGAGGTTGGGATTTTGGGAGCTTAACCTCCCTGTTGATGTAACAGCCTGATTGTAAGTAGTATGAACCCTTCCTGTGCGGGAGTTTACTAACATCGGTAAAGCATCTACGTATGTAGAGCGTAACTTGATTAACTCTCTGTAATCTAAGAGTTTCTCTACAATTGGGTGAGACCCTAAGAGTTGCTGCATCACCTCTTCGTCAGTAGAATACTGCCCTGTCGGCGTTTTTTTGCCGCTGGCAATACCTAATTTTTCAAATAAAACCACCCCAAGCTGTTTGGGTGAACTGATGTTAAATTGCTCACCTGCCAATTCATAGATTGTTTGTTCAAGCACAGAAGATTCCGCAGCGAGTTCAGCAGAATACGCCTGCAAAAAAGAAATGTCTATTTTTATTCCGGTGCTTTCCATGTCATTTAAAACAGGCACTAACGGCAATTCGATATTTTCTAAAATATATTTTGGCGCGTGTAACTCCGGAAGATTAAACTGCTCTTCAAACTTATGATACAACTGCAACGTAACGTCAGCATCTTCGCAGGCATATTCTACCAACTTATGGGTCTCTACATGACGCATCGAAAGTTGTTTTTTTCCTTTTTTCCCAATAAGTGATTCTATTGAAACGGGGATATAACTTAAATATTTCTGCGAAAGAAAATCCATATTATGCTTACTATCAGAATCTAAGATATAATGTGCCAGCATAGTATCATAAAAGGGTTGGCAAACATTAATTCCATATTTCTGCAAAATGTGCATATCGTAGCTGATATTTTGAGCTATTTTCAGGCAATTTGGGTTTGTGAATATCTTTCTAAATAGTTCTATTTTTTTTCGTGTTTGGCTATCATCAGCCGGAAACAGAATACAATAGGCTTTTCCCGCTTCAAATGAAATGGTGAGGGCTACAAGCTCTGCCTCAGCAATATTCAAGGAAGTCGTTTCGGTATCAAAGCAAAATAAAGGTTGCTGCAAAGCCTGCTCCACCAACTTTTCACATTCAGATTCTGTGCTGCACAAAAAGTATTGGTGTGGGTAATTCAGAATATTTTTTTCTGTATTAGAAAACAGTTCTTGTTGAGGTGATGAAGTTCCGTTTTGTATAGCCGGAAAAGGTAGCGCAGAAAATAATGTTGGGTTAGGGTTATTGGTATGGGAAGAAGTTATTGTCTTTACGAAGTTAGCATATTTACCTGTTAATCGGGCAGATAGCGTTTTAAATTCTAATTGGGTTAAAATAGCTTTTAGGCGTTGCCAGTCTGGGTCGCAGATAGCCAAAGCCGGTAAATCCAAAGTTACGGGTACATCTATAAGAATTGTTGCTAACTTTTTAGATAAAATACCTAAATCTGCATTTGTTTCAAGGGTTTCTCTGACACTTTTTTTAGTAATTCTATGGGTGTTTTGGATAATTTCTTCGAGGTTTTGGAACTGCTGTAAGAGTTCAAGGGCAGTCTTTTCGCCTATTTTGGGAACTCCGGGGATGTTATCCGAAGCATCACCTCTTAATCCCAACCAATCAGCAACTTGTTCTGGAGATATTCCCAGTTTTTCCTTAACAGCATCTCTGTCTAATAATTCTTCCGGACGGTCTTTGTTGCCCGGTCTTAGCCAAAAGATGTGGTCATTTACTAATTGGGCATAGTCTTTATCTGGAGTAAACATCAAAACGGTTATGTTTTGGTGTGCAGCCTGAGTTGCAATAGTTCCGATAACATCATCGGCTTCGTAGCCTGCCATGCTTAGGATGGGGATTTTTAGGGCTTCTAATAGTTCATGGCAATACGGAATAGCGGCAGCTAATTCTTCCGGCATAGCTTGGCGGTGTGCTTTATAGGCAAAAAAGGCTTCATGCCTAACAGAAGGTTCTCCCGTATCAAAGGCGACACCCAAGTATTGAGGCTCATATCTAAACACAACCTCTAACAAGGAGTTTGTAAACCCAAAAATAGACGATGTGTTTATTCCGGTACTGGTAGTTCGGGGGTTTTTTGAGAACGCAAAATGTGAACGATACAGCAGTGCATAAGCATCTATTAACAACAATTTGGTTTTCATTTGGTTATGTTTGAATAACACCTACGTTGTAGGGCCGAATCACCGCATTATGGTTAGCTACATCTATTCCGATAGAGATGGTTTTTCGGGTGCTGCGTGGGTCTATGATGTTATCTACCCAGAGTCTTGCGGCGGCATAGTAAGGCGACATCTGGGAGTTATAACGGGCTGTGATTTCTTCTAATAGTCTTTTTTCTTTTTCGGGATCTATTGTTTGTCCGTTTCTTTTGAGTGCTGAAACCTGTATTTGCAGTAAAGTATTAGCGGCTTGTGCACCTCCCATTACGGCGATTTGTGCTGTTGGCCAAGCAAAAATCAGGCGAGGGTCATAAGCCTTGCCGCACATAGCATAGTTTCCAGCTCCATAAGAATTTCCTACAATAAAGGTAAACTTCGGCACTACTGAGTTAGCCATAGCACTGACTAATTTTGCTCCGTCTTTTATGATTCCGCCGTGTTCACTTTTGCTACCAACCATAAAACCGGTTACATCTTGAAAGAAAATCAAGGGGATTCTCTTTTGGTTGCAGTTCATAACAAATCTGGCGGCTTTATCTGCGGAATCAGAATAAACGACTCCGCCAATTTGCATTTCGCCTTTTTTATTTTTGACGATTAGCCGCTGGTTAGCTACTATCCCTACAGACCAGCCGTCAATTCGGGCATAGGTTGTGATAATGGTTTTTCCATATCCTGCTTTGTATTCATCCATAGAGCCGGCATCCACGATGCACTTGAGTAGTTCGCGCATATCATAAGGTTTTTGCCTGTCTGGTGGCAAAATATGGAAGATTTGCTCCGGCGAATATTCCGGTTCTATGGCAGCAATTCGGTTAAAGTTAGCCGTAGGAAAATTACCTTGTTTTGCAACCAAGCTACGAATCGTATGTAAACATTCGGTATCATCTTTAACTTTATAGTCCGTAACGCCGGAGATTTCGCTATGGGTCGTAGCTCCGCCAAGTGTTTCGTTATCAATATTTTCTCCGATAGCAGATTTTACCAAAAAAGATCCTGCCAGAAATACCGAACCTGTTCCTTCTACAATCAGGGCTTCGTCGCTCATGATGGGCAGGTATGCGCCTCCTGCTACACAAGATCCCATTATCGCAGCTATTTGTGGGATTCCCATACTACTTATGACGGCATTATTTCGGAAAGTACGGCCAAAATGGTCTTTATCGGCAAATATTTCTGACTGCATGGGTAGGTAAACTCCGGCACTATCTACCAAATAAATAATTGGCAGATAATTTTCTATGCTGATTTCCTGCGCACGCAAGGTTTTTTTTCCGGTCATGGGAAACCAAGCTCCGGCCTTTACTGTTGCGTCATTAGCTACGATAATGCAACGTTTTCCACTTACTTTTGCGATAACGACAATAACTCCGCCGGAAGCACATCCACCTTCTTCGGGATACATATTAAATGCTGCAAATGTGCCTAACTCTACTAAGTCATTCGGGTCATCTACCAGCATTTGAATACGTTCACGGGCTGTTAGTTTCCCTTTTTCTTTGTGTGTCCGTACAGATTTTTCGCCCCCTCCAGCAAAAACAATATCCTGATTTTTTGTTAACTCTTCTAACCAGCGTTGATGCTGCTCCGGTATATTAATGGTTGTTTCTTCTTTCATTACTTTTACTTGCAAACCTACAAAACTCTACCATTACTTAATATTACTATCAAGAATTTATTCCCCAATCTCCAAAAACTATATTTTTGTTGTGTACTAAATTAAATCATTTTAATACTTTTTTTATGAAAAAACGAATCACCATTAGCTCTCTTGAGCCTAAGTCTTACGAAATCCTGATTGAGATGGAGAAATATATAGCTACAACTGATATAAGCCATCAACTTCGGGAACTCATCAAGATACGGGCTTCACAAATTAACAAATGTGCCTATTGCCTCGAGATGCACACCGAAGATACCAGAAAATCAGGCGAAACGGAACAACGGATTTATGCGCTATCTGCTTGGGAAGAAAGCCCACATTTTACAGACGCAGAAAAAGCTGTACTTGCTTTAACAGAAGAAATAACTAAACTCCATGAGCACGGCGTTAAGGATGTTACTTTCCAAAATGTACAACGATACTTCACTGATAATCAAGTCGCCCAGATTATTATTGTGATTAATCAGATAAACTTTTGGAACAGGATAAACGTAGCCACAAGCCAAACTTATACATCTTCTGAGTAAATAAGTTGCATTTAGCATAGTTTCATCTGTTAATAACTATACAAACGAGAAGAGGCTGCCCGGAAAGGGCAGCCTCTTCTCGTTTGTATAGTTCAAATAACTTTTAGTGCTTTACCTGAAGTTGGCCTACCCAAGTTCCGGAGACGTTATTTATCTTGACCCAGTAAATACCACCGGCAATATTTTCTGTTGGTATTTTAACTGTTTTTTCACCGGCTAAAAATATACCTTCTTGATGCCAAACAATTCGGCCAAACGCATCTACTAATTGTATTTGTGTCTTCCCCTCTTGGGTTTGATTCCAAGATAATGTAGTGCTTTCCCAAGTTGGGTTAGGATAGATTGACGGATGAAGTGAGTTTACTAATGCCTCATTAGCAGTTGCTTGGAGTACAACTATTGTTTTGGTTGCTGTGCCAGAACAGGTGTTAGCATCTGTAACAGTGAGGGTAACTGTGTAGTTACCTTCGGCTGTATAAGTTGCTTGGGGATTTTCGTTGTTTGAAGTATTGCCATCTCCAAATGACCAAGTGTAACTATTTCCTGAACCGGGAGATGTGTTGGTGAAATCTACAGTTACATTTGGTAGATAAAAGGTATCTGCGGTAGTTGTGAATGATGCCGTAGGAGCTGGATTTACCGTAACAGTTTGATTAGCAACGGCAGAAGTACAACCACCTGCGATAGCTATTACGCTGTACTGCCCTGAATTTGAAGCAGATACATTGGGAATAGATATGGTTGCAGAAAACGAAGTGAATGAATTTGGCCCCGTCCAGCTATACATAGCTCCCGGCGTAGCTGATGAAGCTGTTAAACTCAATGTTGAACCGGCACACACAATAGCACTACCGGAAATAGAGGGCGTTGAAGTTGTATTTACTGTAACAGTTTGATTAGCAACGGCAGAAGTACAACCACCTGCAATAGCTATTACGCTATATGAGCCGGCATTTGAAGCAGATACATTGGGAATAGATATGGTTGCAGACGTTGAAGTGAATGAATTTGGTCCTGTCCAGCTATACGTAGCTCCCGGCGTAGCTGATGAAGCTGTTAAGCTCAATGTTGAACCAAGGCAAACAGGTGAATTACCGGAAATAGACGGTGTTGAAGTCGCTTGTACCGTAACAGTCTGGTTAGCAACCGTAGAAGTACAGCCACCTGCAATGGCTATTACGCTGTACTGCCCTGAATTTGAAGTAGATGCATTGGGAATGGATATAGTCGCAGATGTTGAAGTGAATGAATTTGGCCCTGTCCAGCTATACGTAGCTCCCGGCGTAGCTGATGAAGCTGTTAAGCTCAACGTTGAACTAGGGCAAACAGTAGCACTACCGGAAATAGACGGCGTTGCAACAGAGTTAACAGTGATATAACTTGTCTTTATCAAGGTGTCATTACCACAGGTACCATAAGCTATTAACGTAACGGGATAAGTTCCTGCTGTGTTGTATTTTATAGCCGGATTTGCTGCTGTTGAAGTTGAGGGTGTGCCGCCGGGAAATGACCATGAATAGGTACTTGCTTGGGTTGAACTATTGGTAAATGTTAATGTCCCTCCGGCACACGCAGTAGTTCCTGATACCGAGAAGTTTGCCGTTGGATACACTGGATTTATGAATATATAGTGAGAAATATTTACGCCCCATGAGTTAGCCGTATCAGAATAGGGATACCATGCGTTAGTGCTCCATTGCTCCCATGCGGTGCCGGGGGCAGGTGTGTTTCCAAATCTATTGGTGTATAGTGCTATCGTATCTCCGGCAGCATAGGTATATTCTACACCCACATAAATATTTCCAGAAACCGTTAATGGGGTTGGTAGAACTACCAAAGTTGCTCTATTTTGAGCTACGTCTGCCATCAACGTTTGATAAGTAACATTTTGCTGGAACAGGACTCCGCCTGGAACGCCTCCTGGTCCTGTAGAATCCCAAATTTTTAGTGTAACGTACTTAGATGCGGGAGAGTTGGATTTAGCAACACCTACACCAAACGTAACACTCCCGATGGTGTATGACGAAGCTAATGTAAATTTATCCACTTTGGCCTTGTCTTGAAAGGTATTATGGCCGGCGAGATAGCCGTTGGTTGCTGAACCTGCATAATAAATGGACAACGTATCATCACTGGTATAATTACCGATAGAACTGCAACTTGAACTTTGCATACAAGTAGCACCGGGGGTTGCGTAAACAAAACGTCCATTAACAGAACCGTATTTTGTTAATTTTGAAATATCCCCAGTCCAACTTGTGGGACTATTCGTAGGAGAGTTAAAATCACAGCGATTTAAAGAACTACCTTTGCCATTAGCTAAGGTATCCCAAGGTAAAGCATTGCTGTAAGTAACTGTAAACACCGCATTATCATAGTTGTCTATCATGGTTATGGGTTCTCCGGTATTTAACAGAACGCCGCTATTCCACTGAATTACTTTGCCCGGAATGGTTCCAAAAAAGCTATTAAATATAGACAAGGTTTTACATAAAACAAGAGAGCTATTTGCCGGTATTGAATCTGCAAGTTGGAAAGTATTTATAAATGCATCTGAAATAGCGCATCCGTTAAGGTATGCTGTTTGAGATGAGGTATTAAAGATTTCAATAAACTCCAATGAGTCTGAGGAAGATGGGTCATTATACATAATTTCGGTAATCTGTATTCGGCTTAATGCGTTATCGGCTTTTAAGGTAAATACTTGTGGGTTTACCATAGTATTGCCGGCTAAATCCGCAATATTGCTTACCGTTAAGGTGTTGGTATTTACATAAGATAATGGTGTTGAGAGAGATAAGGTAACTGTGTCTAATGATACATTTCGCACGGCGTTGGTTACAGAAAGCCCAGTATAATTGGCTGTATTTTCAGCAGAAATGCCAACGGCTTCACTAAAAGCGACTTTTACTTGTGTCGTAGATTTTGGTTTCGCATAATTGGTTGTTGGGGGGATAATATCACCGCCAGCTTCCTCTAAGGTAGCATTATCCATAACGAAGCGGGCTGCTGATCCTGTTCCATTTCCACGGGATATTTCTATCTTGATGCGTACATTAGCTTGGTTATTAGCGGTAATCGGAAGACCGTATATAAACTGCTGAAAAGGAATCCCCGAAGCATTGGCAAATGCAGCACTATCTCCAATCTGTGTAGGAGTTGTGTAGGTAGTGCCACCATCTATAGAAGTGCTAATCTTTACTACACAATTTCTGTTAGAACCAGCAGGGCTAAAATTGGTGTCTGTAGAAGCCCAAAATTTAAACTGAACATTAGAATAGGCCGATAAATTTGCAGAAATAGTAATCACCGGCGTAAATGTTGATGTTGGTAACGCTGATAAAGAACGAATGCCGCCCGCTACTTTCTTGGAATATTGACAAATCCGAATAGAGTCCAAGCCTCTCACTTCATTTCCAACCCAGTTGCTTAAGAAAGTGGCATTTAAACCCGTTGTAAAATTGGCCTCAAAATTTTGAGAATACGGTAATGAGCTTATCTGCCCAAATACCCATACATTCGATATGCATAGTATTAATACTAAAAACCAGTGTCGCATTCGTTCCATAATGATATATTTTTTATTAAGATTACAAAGTTACAGGATTTGAATATGCTGCGTATCCATAAATCAAAAAAACAACTGCCTTAATTTGGGGTTGAGGCTCTATTTGGTTATACTTATAGGCACTCAATTACACAACTAAAAAAAATGAATCTAAGCTATACTTAAAACTTATTGTTCATAATATCCTTTCTAAGCCACTGCTAAAAAAATTACTATTCCAAATGCTACTATTTTTGTGGCCTTGTAAATCAAAAAGTTGTATTTTTGGACTGTATGAAACGTTTTTGGGGATTTGGCAGCATTATTTGGATTTGGGTAATATGCTCTCAGGCGTTATTAGGTCAAACTTCTGCTGAACCTAATAAATTGATTATTAAGATAAAGCCAGAATGGCACTCTCAATGCCAAACAAATTCAATTCAAATTAAGGAGTTACAGTTGATTTTTAATGAGCTATCTGTAACTAAAATTGCTAAGGTTTTTCCGTTTCATCAGCCTCCCGCAGCCTTAAAATCCAGTTTTGGTGATCCCTTAGTTGATATTTCATTGATTTATGAACTAACATATACCGCGAACCGATCTTTATATGAAGGTATTCAACTTTTTGAAAAACAGCATTGCATTGCTTATTGTGAGCCGAAATATATTTACGAAGTAATGTATTCCCCCAATGACCCTACTTTTGGCTCTCAATCTAATCTTTCGGTTATTCAAGCTCAGTTAGGTTGGGATATTTCCAAAGGGGATACCAACACAGTCATTGCCGTTGTAGATGCAGCTATCCAATGGGATCATCCGGATTTGATTGATAATATAAAATACAACTGGAATGACCCTATTGACGGAGTTGATAACGATGGGGACGGCTACACAGATAACTTTCGAGGTTGGGATATGGGAGAAAATGATAATAACACAGCTATCAGTTCTCTGCCTAATCCGGTTTTGCCCCACGGAACTTGGGTATCCGGCATCGTTTCTGCCACTACGGATAACGGAATTGGTATTTCCGGAGTTGGATTCAAGTGTAAGCTGTTACCCATTAAAGCGTGCTCCGATTATAGCCCCGGCATTTCACAAGGTTATACCGGAATTGTTTATGCTGCCGACCACGGAGCCAGTGTTATCAATTGTTCTTGGGGTGGAACAGTACAAAGCCAATTGGGGCAAGATGCTGTTAATTACGCAACTTTTAACAAAAACGCCTTAGTCATTGCCGCTGCCGGTAATGCTAATAATGAAGCCAAATACTTCCCAGCAAGCTATGACAATGTAATTTCGGTAACAGCTACCGATGATAACGACATCAAATGTGGCGTTTCTTCATTTAACTCTAAGGTTGATGTTTGCGCACCCGGTTCAGCAAGAACCACAGATTATCTCAATGGTTATAAATTTGATGGCTGCTATACTTCTTATTCTTCACCGGTAGCTGCCGGAGTAGCGGCTATCATTCGTTCATATTATCCAAACTACTCCGCAGTACAGGCAGGCGAGCATCTTCGGGTTACATCCGTAAAAATAGATACTTTGAATCCAAGCTATTCCAGAAAACTTGGCTTCGGAAGGGTGGACATGCAACGTGCCTTATTTGTAACCTCCCCCGCAATTAGGTTGCAAACCTACTCTGTATCAGACCAGATTAATACCATACCGGAACCCGGAGATACTATGAATCTAACAGGAGTATTTCGTAACTACTTGTCTCCCACTTCAAATCTGAAAGTAACCATTACCTCCTTAGATCCAAGTATTGTATCTATAATCTCCGGCGTAACTATACTTGGAGGCATTGGCACAAACCAAATCAAATCAAACTTAATTCCATTTAAAATTGCTATTTCTCCCTCTGCACCCCAAAACTATGTTGCTACTATTCTACTTAGCTATAATGACGGCCCTTATACTGACCAAGAATTATTAGAAATCACCATTAACCCAACTTATGTAAACTTGTATGGCGGTTCAGTTGCTACAACTATCAATAGTCGCGGAAATATCGGCTATCATGATTACCGAAATAAAAATACCGGACTTGGATTTGCTTTTATGGGAAGTTCTTCATTACTTTATGAGGGTGGGTTGGTTATTGGTTATCCCAAAAGCAATAAATTGCTGAACAATATCCGAAATTCCAATGGTTCGGATGCTGATTTTCAGGGAATCTCTCGGGCAACTGCCCTAAAGCCCGGCTTATCTGACATGGACGGGATAGCCCACTTTAATGATGCTAACGCAGATTCTAATAAACTAAATATTCAGATTGACCAACGGGCACTTACTTTCCTAAGAGCACCGGAAGATAGTTTGGTTATGATACATTATGTTATCAAAAACCAAAATTTTTACCCTATCGATAGTTTATACTTCGGTATTTTTGCAGATTGGGATATTGGGGAAAATTCTGCTCAAAACCGTGCCGAGGTGGACTCCGTAAATCGAGTTGGATTCTGCTCAACCACAGACACCACAAGCACTGCTTATTGCGGAATAGCGCTATTAGAGCAAAATATTGGTTTTAACTGCTATGGTGCCGCTGCCTCCACATTTCGCTTTGATAGACGCAGCGATAAATTAGCCGCAATCACCCAAGGAACAGCCTCCGGTAATGCCTTTACTAACTACCCCGGAGCAGATATAGTACAGTTTGTTTCCGCCGGACCATTATTTATCCTACCCGGTGATTCTCAAATAGTTACATTTGCAATAATTGGAGCTAATAGCCAAAATAGCTTAATTCAAAATATATCTCGTGCCCGCGCATTGAAAAGATGTTTATTTGAGCAGCAACGGCTCAATATAAATTTACCCAACGAAGTATTCGGTTGTGGCAAAGTTACCCTAAACGTTACTACGCCCGCTGCGGTTTCTTACCTTTGGTCAAATAACCAAACAACTCCAATCATAACAACCGGTAGCTCAGGCGTTTATATCGTTAATGTTCAGGATTCTTTTGGCTGTATTACATCGGCTCAAACAGTTGTAACGATAGTACCAAACGTTACGGCACACATTCAGGTAAGCCAAACCAATGCTACTACCTTAGATACTATCTACTTTAAAGATGCCTCCACCAACAGCACTACTTGGAATTGGAATTTTGGTGATGGCTACGGAACTAATGGCAAAGAAGTCAAACATACTTATCAACAGCCGGGTACATACACCGCTCGGCTGATTGCCAAAAATGAAGCCTGCTCTGATACAACATACGTTACCATCAAAATTGGAATGGTTGGATTAGAAAATGCCTCTTTGCAAGAATTTAAAATATACCCAAATCCGGCCAAAAATAAACTCTGGATTGAAATACCAGACCTCACACCGGAATTGAATGCCTCATTGAAATATTTATCCGGCTCAACCATTCAAACTTGGCATTTAAAACCAAACCATATTTCAACAGTAATTGACTTACCGGAACTTCCGGCAGGCTTGTATGTCTTAGAAATCAGCACTCAGCAGGGAATCATCAGGCAAAAAATCGCTATCGAATAACCTAAGGTAGCTTCATTTTCGGTTGGTTTTTTCTTAAAAATTCCACGGAGGAGTTTGGCCGGTCAGTTCTGCGAGTTCTATAACGGATGGACGATAATATGCCGCTAATTTTTGCCCTATCTCTTCATTAAGAGATACTTCCGTTTTCTTTTTAGCATTAATACTCAGATAAAGAGGTTCTACTGTTTTTCGTAAAAACTTGAAAAACGTATGGATAATCGGTATTTTGAGTGTATAATGCCGGAGTTTATACCGAAACTCATGATATAATTTGTGAATGCCCGGCCTACGTATCTCCATCGTTACATTTTCAGCTTGGAAACGATAGCTTTGGTAAAAATCTGGGTCAATACCTCCAAATGAAGCAACCGACTGCATAACTTTTCCTGGATAATCACTAAGTTCTTCATACCAGCAGATTTTAATAGATTCTTTAGGGAAAAAGCGCAGCCAATGTTTTATGTAATCTACATATTTTCCTTGCTGTAGCGCAAGTTCATACTGCTGAGTTGGTTTTTCAATTGCAAATAGGTTCGAAACGTACCCTTCAAAAGTAACTGATTGTGGCAAATAGCCGGTTTGCTGTGCAAATTTATACCAAGATTGCAAGCGAGAAACAGGGTTTCTGAGCAACAGCAATATCTTGATATTCGGTATTTCCCGGCTAATACGTTCAGGAGTAGTTAAGTCATGTAAATAATCCGGCGTAGATTCCATACATACTTGTTCACCTTTGGGAGAAAAATAACCCTCATAAACTGCTATTGGGTGCGTAGCAATTCTGGCAGGAGCCAGTAGCGGATACTCAGGAGATAAAAAAAAACGGGTTTCTTTATAGGAGGCTGCCGCAACCTGAGGATGGTCTGCTAAATAACGAAAAACAGAAGTCGTTGCAGCCTTAGTCGTTCCAGCCACAATCAAAAAAGGATATTGTTGCGTAATTTTCATGGGCAGCAAAATTCAATAAATTTAACATTAACCTTATGCTAATATTTGGATATTATGCCCAATAATTAGTTTGACTTCTGGTATAGACAATAAAGTTATTTCTTATTACCAAATCTTTTCATCATACTTTCTGAACCCCAACCTATTACTTTATAATACTTCAAAAGCCGGAATATGTTCCGGCTTTTGAAGTATCTATATTGAGAAATCCTGATTTTTTAGAAATTCAAAAAAACTAATTCAGTTACGTGTTAGATGAATCCTAAATACTAAAATCAGTGTTATTTTAGGAAATTCTTAGTTTTTGACTAACTTCCGTGAAGTTTGGTATTCTCCTACTTGAATAGCTACGTTGTATAACCCTGATGGAAGGCTGGATATGTCTAATGTTTCTTCATATTCTCCGGCAGGGGTCATACCTTTGGTTTGGGTGCTTACTACACGGCCGTGCATATCATATATGCGGATGCTTATGGATTGTGGTTTTGTTAGACTAAAACGAACTTTGGTTATTTCTTGAGCCGGATTAGGGAATACATTGAGTTTTAAGTTACTCACAACTTCATGGTCAATGCCTAATGTGCTTACAATTGCTATCCGGTATTTGAAATCTTGGGGTTGAGTTATAGGGCCAAGTGCAGACTGAACGGTAACATTCAGGCGAATAGCTACGGAGTCAGTAACAGCATTTAGGGTGGTAGGGGTTCCTGTTAATTTTACACAGCCATAAGGTCCAATATCTTTTCCTTGAGTATTTTTTACGTTATCATCGTTATAGGTAGAATCTGCAGCTGCTGGCTGCCAAGTTAGGCCGGCTGGAATATTTACAATGTCTGAAATTTTTACTTTCTTAACGGTAACTTGCCCAAGTGGCCCACCATTAGCGGTTTGAGCAATCACAAAACGTAACTCTTGTTTATTTGCAGGAACATTTTCGTTCACAAGCAATTCCAATACAGGATACGGAACAATACAGGCAGCAGTGGTATCGCTGGGAACGCAAGCATTGGGATCCGGACTGCAAATAACCTGTGCCTTAGATTGAGTTGCCAATAAAGCAAACACAGATAATGTAAAAACTAATCGTTTCATAATGATTTAGAAATATGTTGCGACAAAAGTACATTTTTATAATAACTTAGCCAAATTGGATGAAAATTATTTTTCATCTATTTAATCTATCTGCTAAGTTGAGGTTATGCTTATGGGCGGTATCTTTGGCGATATCATAGCCGGCATCTAAGTGTCTGAGGACTCCCATAGCGGGGTCATTATGGAGCACTCGTTGAAGCCTTTTGGCGGCTTCGGGTGTTCCGTCTGCTACTATAACTTGGCCTGCATGAATGGAATAGCCTATTCCTACTCCGCCTCCGTGGTGTAGAGATACCCAACTGGCACCACTGGCTGTGTTTACTAAGGCATTCAGGATTGGCCAGTCGGCTACGGCATCAGAACCGTCAAGCATAGCTTCCGTTTCACGGTTAGGTGAGGCTACTGAACCGGTATCTAAATGGTCTCTTCCGATGACAATAGGTGCTTTGACCCGTTTTTCGGCTACCAATTTGTTGAAGGCTAAGCCGGCTTTGGCGCGCTCTCCTTGTCCAAGCCAGCAAATCCTTGCCGGTAATCCTTGAAATGCAATACGTTCTTGCGCCATCTTTATCCAGCGTGCTAATGGTTTGTTTTCGGGAAATAATTCTAAGATAACCTTATCGGTTTCATAGATGTCATTCGGGTCTCCGGAGAGGGCTGCCCAGCGAAAAGGGCCTTTTCCCTCGCAAAATAGCGGGCGGACATAAGCCGGTACAAAGCCCGGAAAGTCAAAGGCATCAGAAACACCTTGTGTAAGTGCTTGCCCACGAAGGTTATTTCCGTAGTCAAAAGTTATCGCACCGCGTTTTTGCAGTGCAAGCATCAGGCGCACATGCTCCGCCATCGTTTGTAAAGATAGCTTGATATACTCTTCGGAGTTACTCTGCCTTAGTTGTTTAGCTTCGGTTACGGTTATATTTTCCGGATAATATCCGATAAGTGCATCATGGGCGGAAGTCTGGTCGGTAAGGGTATCCGGGGTTATGTTTCGCTCTAGAAGTCTGCGGAGTAACGTAACTGCATTACATGAAACACCGATGGAAATTGCTTGGTTGTTATTTTTAGCTTCAATAGCGCGGTCAATAGCTTCATCAAGGTCATTAACCATAAAATCCAGATATTTTGTTTGGATTCTTTTTTCGATTCTCCATGCTTCTACTTCGGCGGCGAGGCAAACGCCTTCATTCATCGTGATTGCGAGGGGTTGTGCGCCGCCCATGCCTCCTAATCCGGCGGTTACATTCAATTTGCCTTTTAAAGTTCCTCCAAAATGTTTATTTGCTAAGGCAGAAAAGGTTTCGTAAGTCCCTTGCACAATACCTTGTGAGCCAATATAAATCCAACTACCGGCAGTCATTTGTCCGTACATCATCAGGCCTTGTTTTTCGAGGTCTCTAAAATGATCCCAAGTAGCCCATTTGGGTACTAACATCGAATTGGAGATTAACACACGTGGTGCCTCCGGGTGTGTTGGCAAGATGCCTACCGGTTTTCCGGATTGTATAAGCAGGGTTTCGTCGTTTTCTAAGTCTTTTAATGCTTTGAGAATCAACTGTAGAGATTCAAAATTTCGTGCTGCCTTTCCGGTTCCGCCATAAACGATAAGGTCTTCCGGACACTCTGCAACGTTTGGATCTAAATTGTTGAGTAACATTCGGTAGGCAGCTTCTTGTATCCAACCTTTGCAGGTAAGGTCTGTTCCCGTGGGGGTGCGCGGAATATTTATTTTCGTCGGTTGTGTCAGCATAATACGGCAAAAATAACACATTTTAAGAAAATTATTACCCAAAATTGTCTTTTTCTGCTGCGCTTATTGCATAATTAGTTGTGATGATTTTCAGTATTGTATCGTACTCTTTTTAGCATTTTGTAATCCTTTTTGAATCTTACAAAAATCACCCTACTTTTGCTGAGAGGTGAATAACGACAAGTATTTGAGATAAAGCTCTTGTTAATCATTCTCAATAAAAAATATAACTATTAGATAATGAACACCTTAGCTGATGCGGTTGGCCCTCTTTTTTTATTTGGCCTTTTAATGATTCCTATCATTGGGATTATTCTTGTGGGGATTATTGAGGGGATTATTCTCTATAGGTTTAATTTTACGTCGTCCTTTAAATCAGGGATATATCAAGGAATTTTTATCAATACACTGTCTTTAGCGATAGGTCTTGTATTAATACCTTTATTAAGCGAAGAACTTCCGATGTGGATAAAAGCGGTATTTCTAATCGTTATTTCTATTGTTTCTGAGGGGACATGGATTTACTTTCGTTTGCCTCGAAAGCCTTGGCCGGTGTTTGTTTCGGTGGTGGTCGGAATGAATCTTTTTACAGCGTTAGTTATCTTTATTATTTCTAAATTAACTTAATTATCAATTTGTTAGAATAATACAAGTAATTTATAGCCCGCCAAGGTAGTAGATTGTCGGGTTTCCGCCTGATGCAGGAAAAAACACTTGTACCGGAGCAGGTAATCCGTTGTCTTTTGATTTTTTAGATAGATAATATTCAACGATACGCCCTTGTTCTGTATTTGGCTCGTGCCCAACTGTTGTTTGTCCTTTTTCTCGCATACGAGCTACCAAGACCGGATATTGATATAGTGCAGCTACTTCATGCGCTTTTTGAAAACTGTATTCAAATACGTCTCGAATTAGGCGTTTTCCGTCTTCCGTTTTTAAGCTGCTATGTACGCAGCCCAAAACGATTTTTTCAGATTCTTCAATATTCTGAACCTGTAATCCCCGAATTAAATCATTTAATAGTTGATTTACTTTGGGTTCTACGGTAACGTTTTGGGCATCGGAATTTAGCTTAAACGTTAAATTGATCACCAACAATATGATGAATATGCGGTTCATACCATCATTTTATCAAAAATCAGGCCAAAATAGTTGCAATTGTTTTTTCTAAGATGTCGTTTGCTTGTTGTTTGGTTGCACCTTCGGCATAAATGCGTAATACGGGTTCTGTTCCGGAAGGGCGAATCATCACCCAAGTAGAGTCTGAAAGCCAGAATTTATATCCGTCTAAAGTATCTACTTGGGTAACGTGATAATCTCCAAATTTTGGGTAAGAATTTTCGCGGCAGCAAACCATGATGGCTTGTTTTAGGGTTTCTGCCAAATGTAAATCTTGCCGTTGCACTGAAAAAGAACCGATAACTTCATATAATTCTTGGATGAGTTCTGTCAGCTTCTTGCCTGTTTTTGCCATAAACTCCATGATCATCAGGCCGATATAAATCCCATCTCGTTCCGGAACGTGCCCTAAAACTGAAATGCCACCGGATTCCTCACCACCAACCAACACTTTTTCTTGAATCATAATTTCACAAATATGTTTAAATCCGATTTTGGTTACCTCTAAAGGCAGGCCATAGTCTTGGCAAATTTTTTGAATTTTTGAAGTACAAGAAAAAGAGCAAGCTACTTTTCCTGTTTCTTTTTTATATTTATGTAAATAATGAATCAGAATTAATATAATATGATGAGAATCAACGAATTGTGCGTTTTCGTCATATAGGCCGATTCGGTCTGCATCTCCGTCAGTAGCTAAGCCCACACTTAGTTTTTGTTCTCTGATAAGGGTTTCAAAGGGCTGCAGATTTTTTTCGATTGGTTCTGGAGCTTGCCCCATAAAAGACGGATTATAGTCGCAGTGAAGCAGTGTTGCTTTGGGTAGCAGCTTCCGAACGGCGTTCTGGCCGGCACCGTACATAGCATCATAACCAATGCTTATATTTGCATTTCGGATAGCATCAATATCAAAAGATTGCCTTAAATGATTGATATACAATGCTTCTGCGTCATAATATTCGATTTTTCGTTGGGTTAGGAGTTCATCGAATTTATCTTCTACGGGCTGGGGTGCTTCTGGAATTAAGTTTTCGATTTCGGTAATCATAGCCGGTGTAGCTGGGCCGCCATAGTTTCCTTTTACTTTGTATCCCGAATATTCCGGTGGGTTATGGGATGCCGTGATGATGATGCCTGCTGTTGTTTGGCGTTGAGCCGTAGCCAAGGAAACCATCGGGGTGCTGGAAAATCCGGGTGTCAAAAATACGCGGATACCCATCTGCGCTAACTGGTTAGCTACTGCTTGCGCAAACAAACGGCCATTAAACCGGCAATCATAGCCCAACATAACTGTAGGCTTTTCAGAAAATTGAAATAACCATTTTCCGGTTGCATACGTTACCCGATTTAAGTTATCAAAAGTAAAATCACGGGCTATCACTGCTCGCCAGCCATCTGTACCAAATTGTATTTTTGACATATCTTTTGGCCACAAAGGTACAATTTTTAGCTTATTAAAAGGTATCTTGGATGGCCAATTTTGTGGGAATCGGCTGAATCGTATTTGCCGGGAGAGCATTAATGCTCTCCCGGATGGTGGTCTTCTGACGGTTGTTGTAGTTTCCAGCGAAGGCCGGCATAGATAACTCTGCCCAAAACAGGCCCCCAAGCCATACCGGCATCAAATCCGGGAGCAAAGGGTTGTTCCCAACCATAAATTGGATTTAACTGCCTGAAATCCAGCAAGTTTTCTCCGCCCACATAAAATTCCCATTTTCTCCATACACGAGTTACTTGGGTCATAAAGGTACTGTATGTAGGTGAAAGATTCTGACCGGCATTGTTGTTTATAGACATCTCCGGCAGCCGTTGCTGCCCAAAATAGTGCCACGTAAAGCTCCATCGCCACTTAGGGCTGTCATACGCAAGGTTCACTAAGGAACGATATTGGGGAACCATTACCCGAAATAGCAGCCCCCGTGAATTTTGCTGCTTTGTTTCGTACCACTTTCCGGCAACTTTAAATTCCCAGTTTTTTAAAAATGAATATTGAAACTCTACTTGGGTCGTTGTAGCATAACTTTTTCCGGATAATTGATAGATGTCAATTTCGTTGGTTCTGGCATCTGAATCAAATACAACTTGTTGGCTAAACCACGTATGGTAAACATCTGCGGTAACGGAAGCCGGTCGTTTAAAAATAAAAAACTCATGGCTGGCGGTTATGCCGGTGTTCCAAGCAATATCCGGTAACAGCTGTTTATTGGGGAAAATAAAGTTACGGTTAGAAACCAAGAACCCAAAGTTTTCTGCAAAAGGATACACTGCTCTATAACCTCGCCCAAATGACATTCGGATATTTGTTTTGGTAAATGGCCGCCAACGAACATTTACTCTTGGGGTAAAAAGTGAGCCAAAAAGTGAATGTTGGTCATACCGAACGCCAACGATTCCGGTAAATTGTTCTACCGGTTTCCAAACATATTCGGCAAAAATTCCCGGAACAAATTCTTTACGCTTAAATAGCACAGGAACTGGTGCTCGCCAATCTTCGGTAACATCATCATACAGGAGACTTACACCTCCCGAAAGGGAGTGTTGCTCAGAGGGACTGTTTAGCTGGCCTATCAGGTTGATGTTTAGATTATCTTCCGCAGCAAGGTATTGATTTAGACCGAAGTATGCTGACTGGCGATGCCGGGAGTAATGCACTATGGAGCCAATACTTGCGTGGTAGGGGCTATTCTCAAAGACGAAGCCGTTTTTTCCAAAGGCTTCATAGCGGTTTGTCCATGACCCGAAGCCATATTGTTGTGTTGTGCCTCTATCTTGCTCCGGTGAATATCGGATTTGGCCTCCTAATTTGTCTTCATAGATTCCTTGAACGCCCCATTTGCTTTCGTAACCGGTTCCACTTTCGTAGTTAAAACGCCATAATCCGCTAAGTTGGGTAGAGAGTGGGCTATCTAAAAAGCCGTCTCCATTTCGGTCAATTCGAGTGGGAAACGTGCTGCCGTGCAGCATCAGCAGGCCGTTGCTTCGGGAGGTTACTTTGTGCCTTAAAGCTACATTAGCTTCAGAGCGGCCATAGTGGTTCATGTAGAGATTAAGTTCGAGTTTATCCGCAGTTTTTGGGTCTAAGAGGCCGGTGTTAATCTGCCCCGCTATGGATTCGTAACCGTTGATAACCGAACCGATACCTTTTGTAACATTAATACTTTGTATCCATGACCCGGGAATGTAGTTTAGACCAAAAATCCTTCCTAAACCACGAATAGACGGAATATTCTCTGTTAAAATTTGGGTATAAGTTCCGGCCAAACCCAACATCTGGATTTGTTTAGCACCGGATACTGCATCTGTGTAAGAAACATCGGCAGAAGCGTTGTTTTCAAAAGCTTCCGATAGATTACAACAAGCTGCTTTAACAATCTCTTTTTTGGTGATAACTTCTTTATTTATCGGGTCAATAGATAAAAAAGAGCCGCCTCTATGTTCCGTAATCACTACTGAATCAGTGATTTGAGGGCGTAAAAAGACTTGTAATGACGTTTTAGTACCTAATTGAATCGTATCTGCATAATAGCCTAAGGCAGAAATCACCAATTCCGGTTCTTTTTTTAGGTTTTCTAATAAAAATCTACCCACAGAATCTGTATAAACGCCTTGTAATGAATGTGGCCAGAATACACGCGCACCTATTATCGGTGTGCTTGAACCGGACTCGTTACGCTCATAAACGAAACCCGATATTTTTTGAGCTGCCGCTCCAAAATAAAATGAAAATAATATAAATAATATGAAAAATAACTTCATAGCTAATGTGTTCAAAAAATAAATGAATTTAGAATAAAAAAACAGAATACTAACTATCAAAATAACAGTTAGTTACGGGATTAAATTTCTAAATTCACAATCTTAACACTCTATTCGCTATCCAGTTAGGGGGTTTGGGAATTATCTCTTGGGTATAATCGTATTTGGTTTGGCTGTGCTTAACCACAGGGAGCACAAAACGAACAGCTACTTCAAGAGAATAATTAAGAAGAAGTTTAAAAGAAAAATTTTCTACCTTGTGAACCGGTGCTTGATATAAAACCAGCTCATCTTTACAACAAGGGAAAGTATTTTGGGATTTAGAGGATTCTGTATGATGATGAACTTGGTTTTTCTTGCTACAACAAGGTCTTTTCTTTTGGCTTTGTTGAGAAATATCGCAAGATTCTGCCGCAGACTCACAGCAGGAGGGCACGGTATCCGTCTTTCCGTTAGGGTGGCAAGGTTCTTTTCTTTCATAAAAAGAGATTAAAGCACCTTCTTTTCCTTTGCAAATATGGTGAAACACCTGAATACCAACAGCATTCAGAAGTACCCACATTACCAAAGAAAATACCGAAATATGCTTTAACATTTCAATAACTTGCTATGAGATAAACCTTTTTGATTCTGATAAAATCCAGCCCTTCAATGTGCAAAGATAGTAAAAAATCAAGTATATTTTGAACAAAAAAACATAACAGAATAGTTCCCTTTTAGGGATAAAAAAGGTTGGATTTTTTGGACTCCTGTGCTGTTGGTTTTTATTTTTCAGAAAAACAGTAGAAATAATTCTCTCGAACTTTAATATAGTATATTTTTGAGTGTTTTTTCAATGTAATATGGAATTTCGTATTGAAAGTGATACTATGGGGCAGGTTCAAGTGCCTGCTGACAAATATTGGGGTGCTCAAACTCAGCGTTCTATTGAAAATTTTCAGATTGGCAGTAGCACTACCAGAATGCCTATCGAGATTATCCGGGCATTTGCAATTTTAAAGAAAGCTGCTGCACGTACTAACGTTAAGTTAGGTGTTCTTTCTGCTGAAAAATCTAACTGTATCGAGCAGGTTTGTGATGAAATATTGGCAGGTAAGTTAGATGACCAGTTTCCGTTGGTTGTTTGGCAGACTGGTTCGGGAACTCAGTCTAATATGAACGTCAATGAAGTGGTTACGAACCGCGCTCATGTACTATCCGGCGGGAAATTAACCGATGAAAAAAAAATCCTGAACCCAAATGACGATGTAAATAAGTCCCAGAGTTCCAATGATACCTACCCTACAGCTATGCATATAGCTGCTTATCAAGCTCTTGTTAATGTTACCATGCCGGGGATTCGGCATTTGCGGGATATTTTGGCGGAGAAATCAACCACATTTAAAACCATTGTAAAAATAGGTCGTACCCATTTTATGGATGCTACTCCGTTGACACTTGGGCAGGAATTTTCGGGTTATGTGTCTCAATTAGACCATGGTATTCGGGCTATCCAAAATAGTTTAGCGCATTTATCGGAATTAGCGTTAGGGGGTACAGCTGTTGGAACGGGAATAAACACTCCGGCAGGCTATGCTGAGACCGTTGCTACAGAAATTGCTAATCTTACCGGTCTGCCATTTATTACAGCAGAAAACAAATTTGAGGCATTAGCAGCCCATGATGCTTTGGTAGAGGCTCACGGAGCGCTCAAAACAGTGGCCGTTAGTTTAATGAAAATTGCTAACGATATTCGGATGCTTTCTTCCGGGCCTCGCTGCGGTATTGGGGAGATTTTGATTCCGGATAATGAGCCGGGTTCTTCTATTATGCCCGGAAAAGTAAATCCCACACAGCCAGAAGCTCTTACAATGGTTTGCGCACAAGTAATGGGCAATGACGTAGCTATAAACATCGGAGGTATGAACGGGCACTTTGAACTGAATGTATTTAAGCCACTAATAGCCTATAACTTCTTAATGTCTGCTCGGTTAATAGGAGATGCTTGTATTTCTTTTGCCAATAAATGTGCTGCCGGGATAGAACCTAACCACGATTTTATTGCTAAAAACTTAGAAAACTCTCTAATGTTAGTTACTGCTTTAAACCCGCATATTGGGTACTATAAAGCTGCCGAAATTGCCAAAAAAGCTCATAAAGAAGGTAAAACATTACGCGAAGCGGCACTCAGCTTGGGGTATCTAACCAATGAAGAGTTTGACAAATGGGTGAAACCCGAAGATATGGTCGGAAAATTATCCTAAAAATAGCAAAATCAACTTAATTAATTTATTCACAACTAACTCAAAATTTGGTAGTTATACCAAATTCTTATTTTAATATGAAAAATTGGCTGTTCATAATATTAGGCTTGTTGGTAGCTTCTTGCGATTTCAAGCCGGAAGATATTAAAACCCCCGAATGGGACTTAGATCTCTTGGGTCCGTTAGCAAAATCGGACTTAACTGTTGAAGAAATTCTGGAAACAAGGTCGGTTACATTCGCCCGTTCATTAAGCTCGGCTGATGTGGGATTGCAGCCCCCCGGTTCTTACCCAAATCTACCAGCGAATTATGTTCCGATTGCAGGACCGTATCGCTATACTTTATCAGATTCATTTATTGACCTCAAAGTGCTAACCGGAAGCTACTTTATCAAAGTAAAAAACAACCTACCGCTAACGATAAATTCCGGAGTAAAGATATTTGCAACCGACACGACCAATACGGATACTATTTTCAAATTCCACCTTACGCAAAATTTACCTAAAGGCCAAACATTTTCTACTAAAGCAATAGATATTTCCGGAAAACTTATCCCCAATCGAATAAACTTATGGGCACAAGATATTAGTAATGACGCTATTAACTCACCTATCGTGATTCGGAATGATGCCGGCCTTGATGTATCATTTAGTTTAGACAACTTTTCTATTAACTATGTACGCATTGCGCCTATCCATAAAATTAGCTTTGCAGATACTGCAGCAGTAAACACCGAAGGAGATATCATCAAATCTAACGCGCTAACCGGAAAAATCAAGATGTATGTACTTAACGGAATGCCAATACAAACAGATATGCAGATTTATCTCTTAGATGGAAATAAAATACTGATAGATTCCTTTTTTACCGAAAGAGTAGTTATTCCCAGTGCCAATGTAAGTCCGGTATCCTACACAGCTACCTCACCCGATTCAGCACTAATTCTATTTAACTTAGACAGCAAAAAAATAGCCTCTATAAATAAAACTAAATACATCTATCCTAAGGCAGTTTTCCGTACCATGAACCCGTCATTTCCTTATGTAAAAATCACCAAAAATGACAATATATCCATACAAATAGTAGGCGACCTTAACCTAAAAATAAATAGTAACTAATACACCATAAAAATCATCAAACTATGAGAATCACATATCTAATAATCTGCTTGTTATGCGTTACTGGTCAGGTATTTGCGCAATACAATACCGCAACGATGTATTCTAATCATGGCGATTTAAACATAGCCAGATACTTCCCCTCCAAAATGGATATTCATGGCAATAAAAAGGTTCAAATTGGCGCAAATTATTACTTATATGCCGGAAACACCGCCTTAAATTATGAAGATTTAAAGCGCATAAATGATCGAAAAGTCCTAGAATCTGCCGATATTGATAGATTTATCCGCAGCTTAAAGAAAGAAAACCTCTTTGGTGTTGGCCAAGACTATCAAGTTTTAGGTTTAGGATTTCAATTTAGCACAAAAAAGGGAAAAAACTTTGACTTTTCCTTCACGGCAGTAGATAAGTTTGGAGCTTCTTTTACGTACTCGGACAACTTTCTTAAATTAGCATGGCGGGGAAATAAACAGTTTGCAGGGGTTAAAACCGACTTAGGGCCACTACGTATGGACGTGAGTTATACACGAGAATTTTGTTTCGGGTCAGCTTTCCCGCTAATCGGTAGCGAAAATAAAATAGGGCTTCGAGGCGGGTTTCGAGTAAAATACATTCAGGGAATTGCCTCTGTTTATGTAAAAAAATCCCAAGCCTCCATTTTTACGGATACCAGCGGCCGCTTAGTAACACTCGATTTAGACTATAACGTTCGGGCTGCAGGCCTAAAAAAATTCTCCCCCCTTGCTTTTAGCGGAAATGGGCTGGGAATAGACCTAGGCGGAACGGTCTATTTAGGTAAAAACCTTGAAATTGCCGCCAGCGTCTTAGACATCGGAGAAGTAAAATACACCAAAGATGCACGAGTATTTGCCAAAAAAGGAACTTTTGCTTACGAAGGCTTGATTGTAGGTAATTTATTAGGAGACCCACGTATCGAAGAATCTCGAGACTCCATCCAGTATATCTTTAAACCGCAACGAACCGGAGATAACTCGTACGTAATGCCGCTATCCACCAGATTTATCATTCAAGCCGAAATAAAAGACCCACGAGACAATGGAAAACACGGTGAACGCATAGCTAATGCTGTTTATATCACTTATGCTCAGGGTCTCACAAACCTTCCGGGGACTACAACCCGCCCGTTTGTATCTGTTGGCTACAACCATGACTTTCACGATATTTTTGCTATCGGAGCTGCTGCCTCCTATGGCGGCTTTAACGGACTTGCCTTAGGCTCTTTCTTCTCCTTAAAAATAGCACATACCTTAAAACTCGGGCTGGGATCTGACAACCTGACAGCTTTCTTCTATAAAAAATTGGGAACAGGGATAGACTTTTCCAGTAATTTTTCACTATCATTTTAGATAAAAGATTACTCAGCAATATTTTATGGGAACATCTTGTCAGTTTTCTTTACTAAAATATGTTCCTAAATCATTTCTGAGCGTTTTATTCCCCAAAATACTTTTGCTATTTTGGGGAATAGGAATAGTGTCTTTTGGTCAGAAACAGGTATCTGACCAGCAACTGACGTGGAATACGTATATGTTTGCCGTTTCTTTTCCCAAACAATGGGGAGCACAATTTGAAACCGGAGAACGTTTTTTTTGGCAACCTATGCGGCAATACCAAACCTATATCCGTACCAATGTAAATTATACGTTCCCTAACTCAACGTGGGGAGCTATGGTGGGTGGCGCTTGGTTTCTACAATCTGCAAATAGCCCACACTTAGCTAATTACATATCTATCTCAGAGCTAAGGCCATATTTTGGATTTACCAACAAACAGCCACTCAAATACTTTAATATTGAGCAAAGATACCAAGTAGAAAGCCGTTTCTTTCAAAATACTAATGCTGATAAAACAGCGTTAGCTTCGGGATTTCATTTTGGCAATTTCCGCTTTCGGTATAGATTACAGTTCTTAATTCCTATCTTAAAATTGGAACACAACCGAGAACTACGGCTACGTACCGGTACTGAAATATTTTTTAATGCAGGGAAAAATATCGTCTATAACGTATTTGACCAAAGCAGGGTTTTTACTGCTTTTCAATTTCGTTTTTCTCCGAAATTCACAATAGAATTAGGTTACTTAAATTCGTTTCAGCAAACCCCTGCCGGAAAAACATTTTACCAACGGCATTTTTGGCTGCTAAATCTGATTTTTAACTTTACGATAACTAAGCCCAAGGCAAATTCTATATAAAAAATTTGCAGCTAATTTGCTATCAGGTAATTACCTGATAGCAAATTCAAATTGGCTCATTTTGAATGATTCTTTGCGCTTTTGGCCAGCAGAGAATGTCTTCAGTATTTCGTGGCGATTTTTTAATTCTGACAGTATCTTTTGATATGTACTTGCGTGTAGATTTTTACCCAGAATATGCGCAACTGCATCCAACATTAGCCACGAGGGCAAGCAGTCAATCACATGGGCTTGATCTCTCCAGTTATCCACGGCAACGCCTCCCGCATCTAAACGGCTCTTAGGCAAGGCTATCCACATTTCAGGAGTCATTTGCTTGATTCTTTTGGCTATTATAGTTTGCTGAACAGCCCCTGCTTCATTGATAAACAGACCTTGTGATTCAAGGTGAGTAGCTGCCGGTAGTATTACTGCTGCATTAGCAAATTGTGGATGATAATTTGAGGAATGCACAATAGTTTTTTTCCCAGCCTTCAAAAACATCTCAGCTACAACATTATCTTCAACGATATAAGCAAGTTGAACCTGCCCAAGTTTTTCGTTTAATTCTTGTAAAGTTGTCTCTGTCAAGCCGGCTAAGAGTGCGCCTTGTACGTTTGGAGAACGTTCGTCTTTTCTTAGGAAATTATCGCCCCAGCCGGGTTCTGTATATCTAACAAAATAAACATGATGAACTCCAAGTTCTGAAGCAAATTTTTTAAGTACGTAGTTAGTCTCTACTGAGGCAGATGCAGAACCGATAAATAGAATTTTATTTGCATTTACCTTGACTAAGCTGGCTATTTCCTCGTAGGCTTTTTCTATCTGAACATCAGTTTCGCCGGAAAGTTTTGCACCGGAAATCCTTTTTTCATTGTACTTAGCTATATCGAGGCGGCCTTCATCACACATCCAGTATTGATTAACTTGTTTATTTTCACGTGGAACGTAGCGCAATACTTCGTTATCCCGAAGCCAAGCGTCAGTAGCACAGTTTCGGCTACATCCGGTGCAAATAGTGGGTGTATAATTCATTTCCCAAACGCGTGCCTTAAACCGGAAGGCAGTACTGGTTAGAGCACCTACCGGACAAAGGTCTATCGTATTCATCGAATAAGGATCATCAAAAGATTGTCCCGGTGCAGCAGCAGGATAGTTTCTATCTCCACGGGAAATTATTGATAATTGGTGAGAACCTGATATTTCTCTCGTAAAACGGACACATCGGGTACAGTTAATACATCGTTCTGCATCCAACATAACCCTTGGACCTAATTGGATTCTCTTGGGTTTGTGTACTTTTTCCAACTCAAAACGGGAACCCTCTGGGCCAAATTTATAGGTGTTAATTTGTAGTGGGCATTCGCCGGCTTGGTCGCATATCGGGCAATCAAGCGGGTGGTTGATTAATATAAATTCCAGTACGCTTTTCTGTACCTTAGCGATTTTTTCGGAAGTTCTATGTGTCTTTACAACCATACCGGGTAGCAACTCTTGGTTGCAAGAGGCAGTCGGCTTAGGCATAAAGTTGATTTTAGTGCTACCGTCTTCTAATAAAATAGGCTGGCGGGTAACTGGATCTACAGCAGGAAGGCCAATATCTACTAAACACAAACGGCAGTTAGTAGGTGTGGACATTGCAGGATGATAACAAAAATATGGGATTTCAACGCCGTGCTCTAACGCAAACGTGAGCAACTTGTGCTTCCCTTCGTATTCATACTCAACGCCATCAATGGTAATCTTAGGCATATAGCTATCTTTTAACGGCCAAAATTAGCTTTTTTTTGGTTTCAAGAAATATTTTATTGCGGAATTCCCACCCCCCAAATTTTTGAACTATCAATACTAACGGGTTCAATATGCAATATCAGCTCAAACATACCTTCATATTGCTGATTATTGCCAATAGGGCAAGGGTCGTCATTGGGAATTACTTTTGATCTGATTCTGTATTTTGAGCTTTCCATCAATTGTTTAGCTGTAAAAAAGCGATTTATCCTTCCCATCGGGTCATCGCGGCAGCCATTTAAGCCAATTTTAAACGGATTTAGGATTTTTTGTTTAAACTGGCGTAGCAGTTCTTTGCTAAGTTTGGTATTTGAATCATACAAGTGGCCAAACATTCGGTCTATTCCGTCTCCGTCCCAGCCGGTTGTATGTATCCAAACGCTATCTTCCGGGTAAAGGTGTATTTCAACTGTTTGACCAATGAAGTATTGTGCTTTTGAGGTTTTTCCTAAACCGTCTTCCAAAATATTTTGAACCGGAACAAACTCATTTAACATAAAATGCTGATTCCCAATAGCTGCATACATTCTTAAATCTCCTTTTCCGCTATCCGGTACTTTATTGATAATCAAAGAGTCTATTGTGATTTTAAATGATTGTGGTGTTTGTTCTGAAAATGATTTAGAAATAGTATCCCCATGATTCTCATAGCATAAGCAGGTTTGTGCAAAAACTGCTGTATCAGGTTGGTGGCTTGTTTTCCATGGGATAAATATTTGGATAGAATCTTTTCCTACAAGTTTCCACGTTGGTTCAGCCGTAAACGTATTTCCGGGTTGTTTTAAAAAAGTACAAACCACATTTTGAGGGTTCTGGGGCTTTTTTAACAGCGGAATTGTAAATTCATAATTTTGGTTGTGTATGGGAACTTTTCGGACGAAACTCGGGACATCGGAGCGGTTGTTATGCAGTGCACCTCCGTCTCCACTCCCAAAAAGGTCTATTCGGGTAGCCCATAATGGCGTAGATAATCGCTGGATTTTTTCCCATTCTACCTGCGTTTCAATTAGTTGATTTGATATATCTGCATAAAATCTGGTATCATGCGGAGTTGCAGCTAAGAGTTGCTGTAGAGATCTTTTTCGGGAAAATATTTCCGAAACAGTCATTGAGCTCGGCTGGGTATTTGGTTTGTATATCAGTTCTGGGTGGTGTCTTCTGGATACCATCCAGCAAAGGGGGTGAAGTTCTGCTCCTGCCGGCGGGTGGCCTCGATCCCATATCCACAGCCCTTCTAAATGCACCCAGTCTCCCATAGTTGGCCAGTTCCAGATAGGGTCTCCGCGTTGGTGGCCGGCGGTTGCAAAACCACAGCTCTCCCCTACCCTATTTTTAGCCGAACAGATATTACCCGAATTAGCTGCTCCCAAACCATTTTCCCATTCTGTATGAATTGTGTTAGAACGCATTGTATCTCCCCAAATCGTAGATAACTCCTGACGAAAATACGCTAACCTTGACGTATGATATGCTGCTTTTGTAGGTTTCTTTAAAATTCGTGGCTTACGTAACGCAGCTTGGTGAATATAAATCTGCCGCCACAGTTTACTTAGCTCAGCATCGCTCTTTTTAGGTAAAACCTTATTAGCCAATACATTCGTATTTCGATTATCTGGAGTAACAAATGGGCGTACATTCACAGTTAAGTCGTGGGTGTAATGAAATAATGGAAAATCTTCATGGCTCACATGAGCGCATTCTGACTTAGGTGGGGCTGTAACGGCTACTATACCTTCTAACTGAACCCAGTGATCTTTCCCCCCCACCGGAGCCCACTCCGGGAAGGCACGGCCAATGTCGTGATACTGTTTAAAAAACAAAAACTTTACTCGGGCAACCTTCGGAAAAGGGGTATCTGCCTCTGTGCTATAAATCGGCCACGGAGGTGTGATTTGAAGCAGCCAAACTAAAAACAGTAGCATTGTACATAAGATTTAGTAATTAGTTAGTATTGCTCCACTTGAATAATTTCCTGTGTGGAGTTATTTCTCAAAAAAGCTACTACTTTCAGGTGGTTTCTGCGCCAAGCCGGATCTATAGCAATTTCAAAGGTGTTTGTATAAATCTTGCCAATTTCTGCCGAAGCATCATTCGTAACGGGCCTTCCCCAAGTGCTGTTTAGGGCAGCCCGTAAAACGTGTTCATGGACATAGTCCGGCACGTCAGCATTTATTAAGCGATAATCTTTTTGGTAGGCTACAACGCTGTCTTCTATTAAGTAAACACCCAAAAAGTCGGCTGTATCTCTTTTTATGGTGTATTTAACATCTACCTTAACTTTAAGTTTATTTTCGGTTTCGTTATATTGCTTGCAGAGTTGTATTCCAGCTATGTATGGTAAATTAGCCAGATATTGTTCTGTAGCTGCTCTCCACAAAGTATAGGGAACTATCATTTCGTTGTTCCATTTTATTCGGTTTACCATGCCGTTTGGGTTTCCGGCTGCGCCTACTCCAAAGAAGTTATCCCATTCAGTGCCAACAGGTGTTCTAAAATCAGTTGTATGATTATTATCGGGTTTAGCAAAAGCACCTGCATGAACGCCTATAACGACCACTTTGTTTGGGTATTCATGTAGTATGGTTTTAGCGACATCGGCAGCTTCGGGGCAATTTCCGCACTTAAATCCGGTGTAGTCTTCTATCAACACTTTTCGGGTAGTAGAAAATCCTGAACTATCTGTACAAGTAAATACGTTTGTGTTTTGGGTGGCCTCTTTATAGGGAAAATCTATGATATCGCAACCGGCGATGATATATCCCCAAACAAGAAACAAGCTAATTCGCCAATAGTGGGTTTTCATAAATCTGCGATAAAAACACACAAATTTAGGCACATATTTTTTCAATGTCAATGCTTGAATTTTTTCGGACTATAGGGTTTGTTTTTACTGGATTGATAAGATTCTAAATTCCGTTCTTCTATTAAGTGCTCTTCCTTCTTCGGTATTGTTATCAGCCACTGGAACGGTTTCACCAAGTCCGATACTTTCTAAACGGTTATTTTCTATTCCTTTGGAAATCAGGTATTCACGAACTGAATTAGCTCTGTTTTGGCTTAGTTTGAGGTTATCAGCATCTGTGCCAATGGCATCTGTATGTCCGCGTAATTGTACGCGCATACGAGCATTTTTCTGCATGAATGTAACTACTTTACCCAGCTCAATAAATGAAGCGGGTAAGAGGTCATATTTAGCTGTCTCAAAGAAAATATTGTTTAAAACTATGGTAGCCCCAACTTGAATTGGTTGTAAGGGAATTTCTAACTCAAAATATCGAGATTCTTCTTTGGCCGTCAGGTGAAAGGTTTTACTATAAAAAAGGTAACCGGGAGTTTCTACAAAAGCGGCATAATCTTGATTTAGCGGTAATGATAATAAAAACTTGCCGGTTGTTTTGTTTGAATGAACTTGTCTGACGGTATCCCCTGTGGCCAAGTTAATCAATGTTACTTGGACGTACAGTGGTTTTTTGGTCAAAGAGTCATAGACGTAACCGCGTAGGAATGTGGCTTTTTCTGGGCGGATGGTTGTATCTAAGTCAAATTCATACAAATCTGTTTGCCCGTAGCTATCTGGGCGGTTAGCGTTGATATAACCTTTGTTTCCGGCAGCATTGATAAACATAGATCGTTCATCTGCACTGGTATTGAGTGGGTATCCTAAGTTCCTTGGGCTTGACCATTTGCCGCCGGGCATTTTTTTACTAAAAAATAAGTCGAAGCCGCCCATTCCCAGATGTGTGTTGGAGGAAAAGTACAGTGTTTGTCCGTCAGCGTGGATAAAAGGGCTGTATTCGTCGCCGGGGGTGTTAATGGGTTCACCGATATTTATTGGATCTGACCATCCGTCTGAGGTTTTGGTTACATACCAGATGTCTGCTCCACCTTTTCCGCCCGGTCGGGAGGATGAAAAATACAATGTTTTACCGTCATTCGAGATTGAGGGATGAGACTCCCAAGCGGCGGAATTTACCTTATTGCCAAGGTTTTGTGGATTTTTCCAGGTAGTTCCTTCCATTTCTGCCCAATACAAATCGCAACTGCCGAAGCCTCCTGGGGCGTTGCAAATCGTAAAATAAACAGTTTGTGCATCTGGGCTAATGCTCGCTGAACCTTCATTCAGTTCGGTATTTACCGGAGGGCCTAAATTAACGGCTTCCTGCCAAACTCCGTCTTTACGAATTGAGTAATAAAAGTCTTCAGCATAATCCTTTAATTCTCTGTTGAAGCCGCCAATATTGGTATTTCTTCGGGATGTGAAGAAAATCAGTTCGTCATCGGCTGTTAAGTTTGGGAGGTAGTCGTGGCCACCGGAATTTACGGCAAGTCCCATATTTTTGGGATTGTATTCAATCGGGTGCTTCATAGCGCCGGCGGCGTATTTACAAGAGGGAAGGCTTCTTTTGGCAATTGATATGTATTGCGGGGTTCCCGGAGTTTGTTGGTTTAAAAATTGGCTATACCAATAGGCTGCTGAGTCATAATTTGCTTCTTTGATGTATGTATCAGCCATATAATAGGCACAGTTTACGCAATTTTGGTTGCGCGCATAATGAAATGCTATTGAGAGGTTTTCGCGTACTTTGGGCGTTTTTTCTAAGATAAAGTAACATTCTGCCAGAGAAAAACGGGCTTGCACAAAAGTAGGCTCTATTTTCACTGCTTCTTCATATAGAACTGCTGCGCTTTCATAAGCTCTATATCGCTTTTGGGTTTCTCCTTGCAAGTAAAAGTTCAATGACTTTTTGGATTTAATGCCAAAGTCTTCCGGCTTTTGGGCATAAATTAAGCCTGAATACAAAAATCCGACTAAGGATAAAAAAAAGAAAATGAACTGTTTCATAAGTTGAATTATTTACCTCTCCCTTCGATGATGGTGATTACTGTATAAGCTAAAATCTTGAAATCCAGTGATAATGATCTGTTTTCGATATATAAGATGTCATATTTCAGGCGTTCTATCATTTGGTCAACGTTTTCGGCGTATCCATATTTTACTTGTCCCCAAGATGTAATTCCGGGTTTTACTCGTTGTAATTGTAAGTAGTGCGGGGCACGTTGGACGATTTGGTCTATGTAAAACTGGCGTTCCGGCCTTGGGCCTACCAAACTCATTTCTCCTTTTAAGACGTTCCAAAACTGCGGAAACTCATCTAAACGGGTTTTACGTAAAATTTTTCCTATCGGGGTAATTCGTGGGTCGTCTTTGTAAGCTAAAGATGGGCCATGCCTTTCTGCATCAACATACATTGTCCTGAATTTAATGATTTTGAATGGCTCACCGTTTAGGCCAATTCGCTCTTGACGATAAAAAATTGACCCTGGCGAACCTAACCGAACGAATATTGCAATGGCTAAATAAACCGGAGAAAGCAATATTAAAACCATAGATGCAACAACAATATCCATTACCCTTTTGATAAATAGCTCTTCAGCGGTCATCATTTTGGAAGAAACCTCAATAAGCGGAGTACCAAATAGGTTTGACATTTTAACATTCCCTATCAAATAATCATACATATCCGGAACAACGTATATTTTCAGACTCAATTTATTGCATACGTTAATAGCATTCAACAGTGCATTATGGTCGTGAATATCCATGGCAATAATTGCTTCTTCAATTTTTCTTTTTGAGACTATTTGAGCGAGGTTTTTGAATTCTCCCAATCTTTTTAATTTTCCAAACAAAGGTGCATTCTGATAATCTAAACCGTTTAAGGAAACATAACCTAAAACATCAAATCCCAATGATTTACGGGTATCTTGTGTATCTCGTAATATCGAAAGTGCAGCTTCTGAAGATCCTATTATAGCGGTTCTATAGCCCGATAGGCCACGTTTAAGCCTGATTTTGAAGTAGGTAGAAATAATAATGCGCCCCAAACCTAACACCAAAAACTGTAATAGTAAATAGAACCCAAATATGTAGCGATAATCCCGAACGTCAGCAATATGGTCATCAATAAATGTAGAGAAAAAAATTATCAATACTCCAAATACAGCTACTTGAAACAACGCAATTTGTTCACGTAAGCGAGAACGTCTTAGATTTTCTCTATATAATCCGGCAATAGCATACAATATAATCCAGAAAGTGCTGATAATGAGTGGCAAAATAAACTCCCGTGATGTAAAGATAATTGGCTCTATTTCGACATATTTTTTGCGAAATACATAGAATACTAACCAGACTCCATAGGAGAGTAAAAAATCTGAACAGACGTAATATAAAAACTGGCTAAATCTTCTTTTCACAACTATTTTGCATGAATCATCCGGATATTATCTAAACGCAAAAACCGTTCCTTTCCGTCTCCGGTAGCTTTTAAAATTAAGTATTTAGTGGTTCCTGGATTTTTTGTCGCTAATGGAGATAGGTTAAAAAACACGGTGTTCCAGCGTTCTGGATAACCGTATGCGGCAAAAGGAGTTACTCGCTCTATCGTAGTTCCACGATATTCTAAGCCAACTTCCAGATAAACATCTCCCTTTAAGGTTACTTCTAACCAAACCTCTCTATCTGTGGGCAACGTAAGCGGCTGGGTAGAAATCTGCAAAAACTGATGATGGGTAGAATCAAATGTCATAGTCGCACTTTTTTGGCCTCTATACACATCCGTAGAGGATAATTGCAAAGAAACTGTATCCATTGTGCTCCCATTATGTTGTAGTTTTACGCCAACTCCTTCAAAGTCTTCTGCAATCGGGAATACCAGCACTGAATCCGAATAATAATGAAATTTAGGATTGTATTGCTGCACTAACCCTGGACTAAGGTTTAGGTAAGTAGTATCATTCTTCCAAAAAGGATATGGTCTGCGAATTGCTGAAAGCCCGTTTTCAAAAACTCCACCCTGAAAGATATACATCTTAGAATCTGCATTTAAAACCGGAAATTTTGCCGGTAGCTCATATATCCCTTGAATATTTGGGTATTGATAAACCCAAATATCTTTAAGTGCAAGGGAAGCAGTGTCATTCTTTTGAGCGTTTAAAAAATAATAGGCGTTATTCACTTCAATGTAGGCCGGCTTTTCATTGAAGTGGTCAATGAATGTACAGCCGTCCAGAGCTATCCAAATACACAAAAAACAGCCTACAATATTTCGCATTAGAGGGAATAACTCGGCATCTTATCAATAATCATTTGGGCTGTTAGTAACGCTTGGTAGGCTTGCTCTATGGTTACTGTTGGCTCAGTATCATTTTTTATGCTGTCTGCAAATGCTTCTAATTCTAATTGAATTGAGTTTACTGATTCTATTGTGGGTTGGTTATAGAGCAGCGATTTTTTCTGGTTTCCTACTTCAAAGTCGAAGCGAATTTGGTCAGCCGCTGTCTCGGTACTTGGTGAAATCAGGTTTATTATTTCTGATTTTTTTTCTAAGAAATCAACTGAGATGTAAGCATCTTTTTGGAACAGGCGCATTTTACGCATATTTTTTAATGAAATGCGAGAGGCTGTTAGGTTTGCTACACATCCATTTGTAAACTCTATTCGTGCATTAGCAATATCCGGTGTTGGGCTTATGATAGGTACTCCGGTAGCTAAAACACGCTTAACGGGAGACTTTACAACACTAATTACCAAATCAATGTCATGAATCATTAAATCCAATACCACCGAAACATCAGTACCGCGTGGGTTCCATTGTGCCAAGCGATGTCCCTCAATAAACATTGGCTTGGTGCATTTGTCTTTGATGGCTAAAAAAGCCGGATTAAACCGCTCTACATGACCCACTTGTGCTTTTATATTTGCTTCCTGAGTCAACATAACCAACTTTTTCCCTTCTTCTGGTGTCTGGGTCAAAGGTTTCTCTATGAAAATATGCTTAAACTCTCGAATAGCTTTTTTGGCATATTCAAAGTGGGAAATCGTGGGTGTAACAATATCTAAGGCATCAACTTGGGCAAGTAACGAATCGTAATCAGAAAAATAAGGAACTAAGTACTCTTCTGAAACTGATTTTCCAACATCTGAGTCTGAATCATAAAAGCCAACTATTTCAAAATCAGGAATATTTTTTAGCAATTTCAGATGTATTTTCCCCAAATGTCCTGCCCCTAAAAGCCCTATTTTTATCATATAGAAAATTCTAAATTAAAAAAAGTTGGGTTTTTAAAGCTTTATAGCTGTAAAAACCCAAACATAATACATTTTTATCGGTTATTAGAAGTTCAGACGAACTCCAAAAGTATGAACGCCCTGAAATGGATTTGTAGCTCGGTAGCTGTAGTCCACTCCAAAAGAGGATTTAGGTGCATCTTCGGCAGCCGACTTGCTCGCCTTAAACGGAATTTCAGTAGAAATGCCGGCAGCTAAACCCGTATAAACCGTAGTTCTGTTTTCAGATGAAGTTATTCCATTTTCATATAGATAAGCACCTCTTAACATCAAATAGGTTTTAAACCTATATTCTAATCCCAAACCGAATTGGTCTTTTGAAAAAGAATTTGATATAAATGTTACGAGCGGAGTAATCGTATGGTCTTCTGCAAAAACGAAGTCGTATGAAGTGCTTAATGAGAGCGTTGCCGGAAGTTGAAACGTAGCAGCTCGGGTTGAAACACTATTGGAATACGTTGATTGAGAGCCACCTAATGCAGCACGAGTGTTTAACCCGTCTCCTTTATAGCCCATTTCAGGGCCAACATTTCGAAGAGCCGTACCTACTTTCCATTTTCCGTTTTCACTTCTATATTGCACACCGGCATCAAAAGCTACTCCACTGGCTGAAGCATCCGGAATAGCCTCATGAACAAGTTTTACGGTAAATCCAACGAAGATTCTATCCGCAGCAAAAGCATTTGCATAAGTTAAACCTAAGTTTAAAAAAGTAGGGCTAAAATACCCCAATCCTCCGTCTGGATTGTCGATGGTAGTGCGTTCAAACTTACCTAAGTCAAAAGAGACTACTGATAAGCCGATTACACCACCTTTACGAAATTTCTGGCCGAAACCAAAAGCGTTGATGTTAATATCAGTACCAACCAAATAGCGGGTATGTGAAAATAACAGTTCTGTTCTACGCACATGGGCAAAAGCAGCTGGGTTATAGTAATAACCTTCAGCACCAGTTCCGTTGGCGACATTTAAGCCGTGAAAACCGCCAGAACGTGCATACGGATTAATTAACAATTGGGTAGCTCCTGCCTGACCAGAACGCTCCGGATTTCCGGCTAACGTATAACCAAAACTTACTATCCAAAAGACCCAAATTAATATCTTATTTTTCATGAACTTGCTACCAATTAAATTAATATGATTGAAGATCTAACTCCGGAAGTATCGCAAATAATTTTAAAACTTTAGTTCCTAAATCGCCGGCATCTACATAAATGATATAGACACCACTGGCTACTGTTACGCCATCTTTATTCTTAAAATCCCATTCTAATGCAGGATCTTCTGCCTCTTTGTTAAAAGTTCTCACTAAAGTTCCAGAAAGCGTAAATATCTGAATCTTACATTTAAAAGGTAAGTTAGTTATCTTGCATCGGTTATCTAACTGGCTCGTTTCATAACGGCCTTGTCCGGAACCAGAGCGGCCATAAAAAGGATTAGGAACTACTTTTATCAAATCTGTTACTGCCTTTTTAGCAACATCATTAACATTTGCTTCAGCGGCATAGGAGTTCAGGTCGAAGTCGTATGTTGGGTTAGTACCGGCCATAGTCTCAAACTGGTGATTTACACGCAAGGATATTTTAACATCTGCCGGAATTTGGTTGTATGATTTATACTCATAACTTGAGGCGCTAACAAGTGGCACAGATGCCCACGCTACGTGGCGATAGACGTTTTCAAAGCGTGCTGTATCTCCCATATTAGGATAGTTGTAAACGACAACACCATTGGTTACGCCCGTTGGTAAACTTGCCGTTCCTACACAAAGATCTTTTGCATAATCGGCGCATCCGTCATAGCGTTGGTTTGTTACATATAAATAATGACGGCCTCCCGGTGCAGATCCATCAGAACCGAAGCCAGCCGAAGGGTTAAATAACATATCATCGCCATTATCGGCACGGTTCCAAGAGCTTTCTCCAAAAAACAGGTTCAGCCGTTCCCCAGTATCTACATTGTAAGCATAACCCGGGAAATAACTATATCCATAGTCGTCTCGTCTGCCGGCAGGGGTTATAGGCTTTCCATCTATATCTAACGAAGTTCTATACTTTGCTGCCATAATTGGAGCACCGGAACCAAGCTCTTTTGAAGGGGAGGTTTCTACTACTATACAACGGGACCATTTCGTTTTGTCGGTAGTAATCACTACATCGACGTTAGGCAGTTTACAAAGTGTTACAGCATTTCGTACGCTGGCAAATATATTGTTAGAATTTTCTTGAAATCCAATTCTGGGGCATACGTTAGATCCGTCAAATGCGGAACCGTTTCCGTACACTAATCCGCGAGTTAAGATATATGGTGCCCATGTACCTTGCAGTACTTTTTCAAAAGCTTGCTGCTCATCATAAGAACAATAGTTTTTGTAGTTAATCCCTGTATTGATACAATAATCCCAAAGTTCTTCTTTATTATCTCCGTCTCTTGGGCAGCCGCCTGATCGTATCCAATTGAAGGCTGGGAATCCGTCAACGTCTGGAAGGCCGGTCAGCCATTGTTTTGCAGAATTTGAGAAGGTCATTTTCGAGTCCACAAATCCATTAAGTGGGTCTAATGGGTTTGTTCCCGGATTTTGGGCATCCTTGATTGCGATTGCAATCCCATGCGAATTTCCTTGCTTATCTTTGATTAGTTTTTCAGTCCCATTTAACGGTTCTGGGATAGCAACCCGTGATACACTATTTTTGGTATAAGTAGAAACGAATACAGTATCCAGATTAGAGCCATTTTTTTCGTATAATACCCAGTCTGCATAGTACCAAGTTGTATCGCCCGTACTACTGATAGCAGTGCGTAATAAGGCATCTCTGGTGATTTCCAAACGATATTGTTTCTTTTTTACCTCTTTTGGATTGACAACCTTAACAGAAACCGGTGCAAAGCCACCTTTGTAGATGGTGTTGGTTGCAAAGCCATTTGTTACAATATCGTTTATTGTTTCGGGCGTAAATTCTAAATAATTTCCCCCTGTTCCGTATCCGTTTGTACGAGAGATATTTACTCCGGTGCCATATTGAGCATTTAGATGGGTGCCATAGTTTTCAAACTCAATTTTATGGGGTACAGCTTTCATAGCTTTAAAGCCTAAGCGGCCTTGTAAAAACTTTCTTCCGTCAGAAGATGTATCATTGTAAGCATAAGCTATAATTCCATAGTAATACGGTCTATAATTCACTAATTGCTTAACAGAGCCTTCGGCAAATAAATCCTCTTTTACGCTTATCGAATGAATTATTCCTTTGTTTGCTCCATTTACCATTGTTTGGTCAACGATAATCGGTTCACTAACTCCGGAAAGTGTTGTCATTGACCGGTTTACAATTGTAGATACACCGTCTTTGATGTCGCATTGTAGTAGTAGTCGGGCGTGGTCAGAGTCATATAATTCTTGGGCGGATACGTTTTCGCTTGCTAATTGGAATAAAAGATACCCTTGGAAGCGGAAAGTAGCACGTTCTATGTTTCCTTGGAAGATTTTAGACAGAACGGGATCTACACCGGCATAAGTTTCATTATAGTTATTGGAAGATACAGAGTTATCCCAAGAGAGTACAAGTTCTCTATCAAATTCTTCTATGGCTAAATCGGGGGATGTTGGCCCATCTACGAGTTGAAATTTAGCGTCAAAGAGAGCTTGCGCAACGTCATCGGCAGATAGCAGTTCACAAAGGGAGCCAAATTGGTCATCTACATATTTTCGTGCCCAAACAACGCCAGTAACGATTTCATTAACGGCACCGGGGCGCAGCGTAAATGGGCCGGCAGATTGTAGTAACCGTCTATCTGCCGGAGGGTTTCCGGCTGTTTTTTCAGTCCATACATCTCCGGTAGCAGGAGCAGCATAAGAACATGCTGGACCAGGATAAGTTGGAAACATATAGTTCGTTCTGGGGTAACTTCCTCCGGGGCTATATCCTTGGCTATAGTCTTTTACAATTGGAGAACCATCTTTCCAAAATCCTGTCATATAACCATAATAATGACCTGCGGTTTGGGGATTACCTGTTAAAGTAAAATCATTATTATAATATACAAATTTGGACATCGCCCAGCGTTCATAGATCTCATCATCTTCGTCAATGAGGCCGTCGTCGTCGTCATCTATTCCGTTAATATCCAGTTCATCTATTAAACCGTCTTTGTCATTATCAATGCCGTCATTGGGGTCAGCTATTGGGCCTTGGAAAAAGTCCACTCCTATTGCTGGTGGGTTAAGTCCATATCCGCCAGAGTTTGCATTATCATCAGCATCTCCATTATAGGCAAAGCCAAGACCTCTTAATGTATCGCATCCTACGTAATCATCGTTGTAGAATCCAAGGTCTATATCTGCCCACTGGGCGATGTAGGTTTGGTTTAAGGTTATGGGAGAACGATTAACAACTTTTTGGGAGTAAAAAGTCATATTATTGATAGCGTTGGTTGCGGAGAATGCGAACGCCATCATTTGGATTTCGATGCCAATTTGCTGGCCTCCTGTAGCGGTGTGAATATCTCCTTTATCATTAATAACCCACCAAATTGCTTGGTCTCCTTTGATTTTGGGATAGTCTCCGTCTGTGGGAGAATAGCGCATATCTTGGTTAATATCTTTAAATGGGGCTAATTTTAATTCAAAGCCGGCATCATAATTATTACCTGGCCAATCTCTCACATTTGGATACTTACTCATATCTATGCCTGCGCCTACGCGGGCATATTCAGCGCGAAAAGCATCAACTTCTTCACGGGTTATTTTGTAGTGTTTGTTCCACTTAGAGCAATAGGCTTTTTCGGTAGTTCCTCCTGTTAAATCTAATGGACCTGGCCAAAAATCGTTACCATCTTGGCGATAAGTTTGGGCGGCTACCCGTAATTGGCCGGTAGCATCTATCCCCCCAATCCATAATGATGCGGCAAATGAAGAGTGGCGTTTACTCGCCAAGTCTTCTACTTTAGGAATTTCATAGCGGGGCGCACCTACTAAATCCCACCACATATCTCCCCCGTTGTGAATGAGGGTTCGGACATTATTAATATCTAATGTAATGGACGAAGAAGAAGGCAAACAAGCCTCCGCAGTACGGGTTGTTTGCTGAGTCTTACGAACTTTTGGCAGTTCCCTAGCAACAGTTTTAAAAGTAATGCTACTAAAAAGCAGTATAAATAAACCGTAAAATAATTTTCTGATTATCATTACGTAAATAAATTAAAAGTTAAAAGTTATTCCAAAGCGAAGACGGCGGGGTAAGCTATAGCTATCCGGGCTACGCATTTTCATGGTATATTGATCTACAAAGGGGGTAACGCCAAATTGCTGTGCCTGTCTATCAATAGTTTGCTGACCTTGGCCTGTTGTTAAAAAGCCATTGTCATTAGGAAGGCCAGAATATTCATATACCGAAAGTATATTCTTAGTATTCAAAGCGTTTAATACTAACAAATAAACATTGAAAGCATATCTTCTATTGATATAAGATCCGGATTTGGGTCTTCCTATAACAAAGTCTTTATCGAAACGAAGATCCATCCTGAATTGGAAAGGCAAACGGCTTCCAAATGCTGTACCGGCAATTTGTGAGTTAGAGTTAATCCCAAACTGAACATCAGCAGTGTTTGGAAGTGCATTTCTGGAATACGGTGTTCCTGAACCTACATTGAAGGTAATATTCATACCTGTATTTTTTAGTGGGTAAAAAGGATTTGTTTTACCAAAGCCAGGACCTTTATTTTCAGTGTCATTGAAGCGCACGTCAATATTTCCAGTAAGCGTGTGTCTTTGGTCAAAAGATAATGGCAAAGTGGTTCTGATAACGCCATAGCTACCACCGGCAGAGTTTAAGGCATTTCTGGAAGAGTTAAAACTCGACCCTGTACCTTGTGCAAACTGTAAGGTATAAGAAGCGTGCATTTGTAAAATTGCCGAACGACGCATATCCACGTCAAATGTAAACCCTTTTACTGTCCCAAAGTCAATATTTTCAAATGACTGGTATGAAATCGGGTATGCATTGTTATTCTGAACAATCTGAATCATATTACGCATTTCTCTGTAATATGCTGAAAATGAAATTGCTAATTTATCGCTTAACCCTTGTTTAAAGCCTACTTCATAATCAATTGTTTTTTCCGGTTTTAGTGCTGGGTTGTTAATTGCCTCGGTAGGATTGTATTTTACAAATTCATAATCTGCTAATGAGCCAATATTTGCGCTTCTGGGGCGCTGAGTTAGCACATCATAGTGGGCATAAAACAACGCCATATCGGTAATTGGGAAAGAAAATGACAAACGCGGCATAAAATTCACCTGTGGAACATAATCTTTGAGGGATTCTATTGAAAATATGCTATCTCTTAGATATGGCTGGACTTTTCCAAGGGACTGGGCAAGTAACTGAGCCGGTATTCCTGTGCCATTTCTATCATACCAACGGTCGCCATCTCGGTAGCCAATAATTTCACGGGGATTATCTTTATTATCAACATAAGGAATCCAATCAGGGTTAATATTTCCGGGTAAAGTAATATTCATCAGACGGGAGGCTTCAGCTGCATTATAGGCAGGGTAAAGTAGATACTTGTCTTTCAGTACTTTTTGATTTGCATCGAATCTATCCACACGTACCCCAAAGTTGAACATGATTTTACCTATTTCAAATTTATCTTGAACATAACCAGCAATATAAGTAGGTGCATAGGGGTTCAATGGACGTTTATCTTTGTTGGTAAAAAATTCGTTTGCGTTTACGCGGTTTGAGTTACCTCCGGTATAGTCGTAGCCATAATAAGAAACATTAGGTGAGTTCCCATTATTTAGCAACTCATCAGCACTAAATAAGCTTAGGCTATAAGTACTTGGGTCTAAGGCATCTGTTTGTATCCAAGTGGAGCTATTTACCGGCATTCCTAAACGTTGGCGTAGGTTGCGGTCAAATGTAGATTGGTCGCCTTCATGTGAAGCTCTATCCATACTAACCAATCCCTGAAAAACTCCATCTACAAAAAATGGATTAGAAGATGCTGAATCTAAGCCAGTTAAATGTTTATTTGCTAATAATCTCATCAGATACCACATACCGGCTGCGCTTACCCCAAAATAACGCTCGTTTCTTTGTTCAAATTCAAAACCAAGTTTAATGTTATGAACAGCTTTTTTTCCGATTTCTGCTGTAGCTTGGCCTACAACCCGATACATATCTGAACGTGATTTGGTGTAAACGCCGAAGATTGAACCGGGCATATCAAATAGCGAAAAATTGGCTACCGGACTATCGCCATTACGTAAACCCTGATACTTAACATACAGCTCATTTTGGCTATTAACCTTAATTCCTTGCGCATTCAGATAGTTAAATATATAATTATTATAATTTGCCAGAATTGGGTTTGCCGTATTTGAGGGGTCAAATGATAGACCACTTTCTTCATAACCAAGTGTATTTAGGTATGGAGCAGAAGATAAAGACGGGTTAAAATATTGGTCTCCGGGTTTAATATAGTCAAATAGTTCTCTGTAAGATGTTGTATATTTTCCGATGTAACCATAGCGGAAAATATCATCACCAAATTCGGCTTGCTGGCGAGTTCTGGTAAAACGGGTGAAATCAGCTTGTAAGGTATAAAATATGTTGTGCACAAAAGAGTTTGTATCGCCTTTAAAACTTTGCTGTATTCTGGCAAATCCACGATATGTATTTTCATTACGGCGTTCATTGGCATTAGGCGCGAAAAGCGATAGTCTATTTGACCAAAGGTTTTGTTCTTGTATTTGGGTACTTCCTCCTACCTTTAAAATAAGGTTATCTTTGGGTTGAAAATCCAGCCGACCATTAAACCGATAGGCAGTTTGTCTGGCATTATCTTTTGCTTTTACGGTTTCTACATCATCATAGGTAATGAAGTTCGCGTTATTTATAAAGAAGTTTCCGTCACGTGAAGCACGTAAGGGATTCTGGTTTAGTTGCTCTAATGAATTTCCCTTTAGTTTATTAATTCCAATTGCTGACGGGCTTGGGTCTTTTTGGGTTTCCATTTCTGCTCCCACAAAATATCCTAAGACTGTTCGTTCTACTATTCCTGATGAGTCTTTTTTATTAATGATGGGGCCGGATAGGTTGATAGCCCCCAAGTTGTAGCCGTATTTATCAATTATTTCTGATGTTACGAATTCGCCGCCGCCGGTAGTATAAGCACTGGGAGCTGCGGTAGTTATTTGGATAACGCCACCGGTTACGTCTCCGTATTCTGCTGGCGTTCCTCCGGTAATCACCGTAAGCTGCGAAATTGCAGACTGAGGCAACGCTAAAGCTCCAATAACTCTCTGACCATCAACAAAATATTGAGTTGAGTTATCCCGTTGGCCGCGCATATTTAAGCCTTTTCCGTCATCTTTTTGATAAACTCCCGCTGTGGTAGAAGCAATCGTTGTTACTTCGCGAGACCCCATCTTACGGATTGTTGCGGCATCAATGGTCGTTGAATTTTCTGTTTGGTCTGGATCAAAAACAGGATCTTTGTAGGCCACAATAACCAAAGTATCTAACGACACATCTTCTACTTGAAATTCAAATTTGATAGGTAAAGTTTTTCCCGGATTTACAGTAACTCCAGAAAGTCTTTGTTCTTTACCGGAATAAGACACTACAATGTCATACTTACCTGGGTCAACGGGTGAAAACGAAAATTTTCCATTTTCATCCGTATTCTGGCCGCCTTTCATCACGCCATTTTTCAATAGCTTGACGGTAGCAAATGAGAGCGGTTCGTTGGTGGATTTATCTATAATCACACCATTAATTTTACCGGCATCTGACTGGGCAAATAACTGATTAGCAAGAGATATTGCTAATATCAACAGGCCAACTCTTTTGAGGAGATGCTGCAATCCTTCTCGTAGGTTTGGTATCATGCGCAAAATAGCTTGTTTTATACTTTCCTAAAAATTCAGGCACATACTATGTCTGAACGCGCAAATTTAGAAAAATTTAATCGGTTGAGACTTTTTTTTATCCATAGCTTAACAAATATTTATTTTTTGTATCGGCTTTCAGGAATGGTTTCGTGCCGTATATCTTGATAATTATCGAATTTTGGAACAAAAATGCTGCACTTTTCTAAGAAAGGTTCTCCTGTAAACGTATATCACAGGGATATTTCTATCTCTATTTTATCTTTTTTATTTCAAAATATCGTTTTGATATTTACTTACTAATATGTAGTAAATCAAGTAAGAAAGCATATTCTAAGGCATCTTCTTTTAGGCTTTCAAATCTACCGGAACTACCACTGTGGCCGGAATCCATGTTGATATAAAACAGCAACTTGTTATTATCTGTTTTGGTTGCGCGGAGTTTAGCCACCCATTTCGCAGGCTCCCAATATTGTACTTGAGAATCATGATAACCTGTGATTACAAGCATATTGGGATATTTTTGGGGTACTACGTTATCGTAGGGTGAATATGAAAGGATGTATTCATAGTCTTTTGGGTTGTTGGGGTTTCCCCATTCGTCGTATTCGCCGGTTGTAAGTGGTATAGATTCGTCCAACATCGTAGTTACTACATCTACAAAGGGAACATTGGCTACTATGGCCAGAAATATTTCCGGTTTCATATTAGCAACAGCGCCCATGAGTAACCCGCCTGCACTACCTCCACTTGCGCAGAGTTTTGTTGCACTGGTATATTTTTGAGCTATTAAATGCTCTGCGCAGGCGATAAAGTCTGTAAATGTATTTTTTTTATGCTGAAGTTTCCCGTCTTCATACCAATAGCGTCCCATTTCTTGCCCGCCTCGAACGTGGGCAATAGCGTACACAAAGCCCCTATCAAGTAAGCTAATCCGGATGCTGCTGAAACTTGCATCTAACGAATAACCATAAGAACCATAACCATATAAATAACAAGGGGCAGAGCCATCTCGCTTAAAACCTTTATGATACACCAATGAAATTGGAATCTTGGTACCGTCTTTAGCTTCTGCAAAAATCCTCTCCGTTATATAATTCTCTTTGCTGAACCCTCCCAAAACTGTTTGTTCTTTAATAACCGTTCGGGTATTTGTTTCTAAGTTATAGTCAAAATGAGTGGTTGGAGTCGTCATTGAGGTATAAACAAGTCGTAGGTTTGGGTTATTGGCATTGGGATTGCTTCCTATAAATACAAAATATGCTGGCTCCGTAAAAGTTACGTTACGCGCTTGTTTGTTCTTTTCATTGATAATGCGTATTTGGGTTAATCCCCCCAAACGTTCTTGAATAACTAAGTGATTATCAAAAAGCTCTATTCCTTCTAATAAAACTTCTTTTCTATGTGGGATGCGGATTTCCCAAGCTGACCGAGTTTGATATTTTTTGTCAGAGACAGTCATTAGCTGAAAATTTTGGGCACTGTCTTGATTTGTAATGATATAAAACGTCTGGTTAATGTGATCTACTTGGTACAGATGATCTTTGCTTCGTGGTAAAAATCTAGTGGGCTGGTGGCTCGGGTTATCGGCATCTATTAAAAGGTATTCGGAGGTAGTTGTGCTGTTTGCTATTATCAGAATAAATTTTTGGGATTTAGTTTTATCAATACCTAAACTGAATGTTTCATCTTTTTCTTCATAGACTAACTTATCATCAGCGGGGTTGGTGCCTAAAATATGGCTATAAATTCTATTTGTTCGTAAGGTTGTTAGGTCTTTTCTGATGTAAAAAATAGTTTTATTATCATTTGCCCAAATTACTTCAGCTTCACAGTTTTCTATAACTTCTTGGTAATGAGTTTTATTTTCTAAATCTTTAAAATGAATTTGATATAATCTGCGGCTCAAGGTATCTATGCAGTAAGCCATTTTGGTTTCATTTGGGGAAACCGCATAATCGCCTAATTGAAAGTAGGAATGATTTTGGGCTAATTCCGGTACATTGAGTAAGATTTCTTCGGCGGCTTGCAGCGATTCTTTTTTTCGGGCGATGATTGGATACTCTTTTTGAGGTTCAAAGCGGCTATAATAGTAATGTGTTCCGTCTAAAACAGGAGCCGAACTGTCATCTTCTTTAAAGCGGTTTTTCATCTCCAGAAACAATGAATTTTGTATTGTTTCCGTGTGCTTCATCATAGCTTGTGTGTAATCATTTTCCGCTTTTAAGTATTTTAATACTTCGGGAGAATCCCTTTCGGCCATCCAAAAATAGGGGTCGGTGCGTTTATGGCCGTGTTTTTCTAATATCTTAGGCAACTTTTGGGCAACCGGAGGTATGTTGTTATCCTTTTCTTTCATACAGGAAATCAGAAACCAAGCGGCAAAGCTACATATTAATAAGTATGTTGCTCCTTTGTTGATAAACCGAATGTAATACATGATGCTCTCTTTTTACGCAATTTCCCTACAAAAATCAATTTAATTTGTGTATTTATGAAAAAAAGAAAAAACATAATTAAAAAATTACAAGAACTATAATTTCTCGCAGATAATTTTCCCGATAAACATTTTGTTTTTAGCTTGTAATGAGCTACTTACGTGTTCTGTTTTTCTTGTTTTAGGAAAAATCAAGATTTATCTTTTTTAGCTGAACATCATCACCAAAAAATAATGCAGCAGAATCCCTAAAGCTCTCGGTAATATCGGAAACAAAAAATTTATCTTGAATATCAGGGTGTTTATGGCTGTTATTCAGGTTGTTTTGTTCCAGTAAGCCAGCAAGAGTTTCAGCTATTGCTAACGAAGAATCAATTACAGTAACTTTTCGGTCGTTAGTTTTAAAGTAGTTTTCGATAGCTTGTTTTACAAGCGGGTAATGAGTGCAACCAAGTATGAGGGTATCTACGTGCATAAAGCCGGTATCAGACATATAGGCTTCGATAATTTCACGGCTGATTTTGTTATTGTTCCAGCCTTCTTCTATCATTGGCACAAGCAGTGGAGTAGCTTTTTCAACGACCAGTGCTTCCGGCACTCGTTCCAAAATTTTTCTAAGATATAAATGTGATAAAATAGTCGTTTTCGTGCCGATTACGCCTATTCTTCGGGAATTAGAATATTTAACTGCCATATCTACTGCCGGAGTGATTACTTCGATGACCGGTATTTCGCTGGGGCAGCGATTCTTGATTTGTTCAAAAGCAACCGCAGAGGCGGTGTTGCAGGCTACAACAACTGATTTTACTTGGTTCAGCAGCAAAAAGTCGGTGATAACGCTGCAATATTGTCGAATTAGTTCCGGGGATTTATCTCCGTATGGCAGGTGTGCTGTATCTCCAAAGTACAAAAAATGCTCATTGGGAAGCCTTTCCTGTAGGGCTTTTACTACGGTTAGCCCCCCAATGCCGGAGTCAAAAACGCCTATCGGGCGTATGTGTGAATTATCAAAACTCAATTACTTACCTCCCGGGGTATTTGGCTTCGGAGTATTCGACGGCGGAGGAGCTAAATTCAAACCCAACTTCTTAATGATTTTTTCGGTGATATTATCACTTTCGGGAGCATACAAAATATTGGAAACTCCCGTTGAGTTGGAACTGTTTAAAACGATTGTATAGCCGTCCTCTTTGGCCACAGTATTGATAGCAGTTTGTAGCTTGTCAATAATTGGTTTTAAGAGTTCCTCTTTTTTGGTTAAAAGTTGTGCTTCAGAATCGCTGGTAAACTTTTTGATTTCATCTTCTAACTTTAGCAGTTCTTTCTTTCTGGCTTCGTCTTGTTCATGTGTGAGTTTTTTCTCTTCTACTAATTTATAGTATTCTTCTAATTTACCTTGCGCATAGCTTTGCTTTACACTTAACTGTTCTGATAGTTTTTTTTCAAAAACGTCTAATTGTTGCTGCATTTGTTTAGCCTCCGGCATAAACGTCAGGATGTATTCAATATTTGTGTAAGCAATTTTGGGGGATTGCGCAAATAATGAACTTAATGCATAGCAATAAACAGCTAAAAATACTGTCAAAAAACGAAATAACATGATTTAATTAGATATTGATTATTTGGGGGTGTTTGGCATTCCGCTACCCGATCTATTTTGTGGTGTGGGGGTAGGCTGGTTTGGCTTAGATGGCGCAGAAGGCACTCCTGTGCCGGCTATAGAACCGAGTTTTTGAACAACGGCATCGCTTACGTCAAAAGTTGGATCTACAAACAGCATTACTACGGCACCGGATTTATCAAAAATAAAATTATACTTCTTCTCTTTGGCTACTAACTCAATGGCAGAAAATATTTTATCTTGAATTGGCTTCATTTTTTCTTCTCTTTGTTTAAACAATTCTCCGTCATAGCCAAATTTTTTCTTTTTGAAATCTACCACCTTTTGTTCTTCTTTCATGATAGCATCTTCACGCTGACGCTGAACATCTTGGGTTAGTAGAACTTTTTCAGCTTGATAATCGCGGTACATTTTGTCTATTTTTTTCTGCATATCTTCCAAGTCCTTTTGCCATTGCAGAGATAGTTGCTCTATTTCTTTTTCTACTGCGTTGTATTCAGGCATTTTGTCAAAGATATACTTTGTATCAACGTAGGCAAATTTTTGTGCTGATGCGATATTTTGGCCGAGAACAAGCCAGAATAGGCAGAATAATATTTTTACAAACAGTTTCATGGTTTCTTATGTTAAACGAAATTGACATTACAAATCCCGTTCCAATTTTCCAGAAATTTCGGCAAAGTTATAGGAAATTCTGTTATCGAAGAGAAAATAATAATTTTAAGTTGTGGTTCAGAAAGCTATGGTTCAGGCCGCCTATTGCTATTTTTTTTTGTTAGGTAGCTGGTATTTTATTTTCTGATGAGTTTATGTTCTTCCAGTGATTCTATTACCGAGTCAATTACCGCATCTGCGATTTTAGCGTTTAGCACTACTTTAGCCCCAATCCACAACAGCATACGTTGCGTTCTGCTGTACTTGGAAATATTAAGTATAACTTTTTCAACCCTTGCTTTTAGCATTTTTCTGTAAGAACTAATTTCGTTAAAAGTAACAGCAGGATATTCTTTTCCATTGGAAAATTTAGGCATATAAAGCGAAAGTCGCCTTTCTGTAAAAATTGGTATTATCTGCAACCCTCCATCAGTTTTTGATGTAAATTGTGTTTTGTCTGTAATTCCTGAATATCCGTTCATAAAGATTTTATTTGCCGTACTTTGAGGAACTGTGAAATGGTCACGGAGAAATTTTTCGCAATTGGCTCTACCTAAAAAGTAATCATGAATTCTAAATTCCTTACTGATAAAGCCGCCAAAGCCGTCTAAGGAGCCGCAAGCTATAGCTTTCTTTCCTTCAATGGATATTTCCTCTCCCCCCGCTTTCTTTTCATATCTGACAGGAGCAATTAAGAATTGCCCTGCTTTCTTTGAATCCATTGCATCTATCAAAAGAGAAGACTTTAAACGTGCTTGCCCCACCAATACTCCAAGTGTGTTTCCTATTATTGTAGTCAGCTTGGTGCTATCGTCAAACTTCTCTGTTTCACTTGGGAATGGGTCAATCATTAATACTGTGCTATCAAACTTATCATAATCTTGAACATCTTGCAATTTTTGGGGAGTGATTGAACCAAGAAGAAGTTCTCTGATTTTATCAAACGGCTCATTATTTATCATACCTCCATCAACATTCACTGTATTGTATGGGTCTTTCTTGAATGGATTGTTTGCATCTCTTGTAATGTGTTTAAACCATTCAAGGTCATTCATATATTTCATGCCGCGACTTAGTATTCTTGCTTTCAATCCTACAGGAAATGCACCTGTAGCCATCGCTGCATTTTTTACAACATCAACATTCAAATTAGTCTTAAAGTTCAGTGGAATCCATCCGTCATTAGTGTAGTCATTTTCTGATGCGCAAAGTTTGAAATAAGCATAATCATTATAGCTACTCACAACATATTTATCCTTATATGAATTAGATCTGAATGCTATAGAAAAATCCATTCCCTCAAGATTGGAAAGCGTTACAAATACTTTTAAATTGTTGGCAATATACTTTCTATCAACAGTAGATGCGTTTGATACCTTTACCGCTCTTTCTGCAACCTTATCAATAAAGTCTGCATTTAAAACTGATTGTAATCCGTTTTTGGTAATATCATCAGTATTTAAAAGGATACTTAGCATTTTATCATCTGTTAAATCTACCCAAGTGTGATAAAATTTATTGCTTGGTTGTTGTTTCATTATGTCGCCTAACAACTCCTTTACGGGTTCAATCTCATCCTGTAACGCAGAGGCTGCTATTATCCCTGTCATTCCACCTGCAGATGCACCGCCAATGATAGGAATTTCAACGTTATGCCTTGGCGTATTAGATTCGTTATTATCTTTTCGTTTTTGCCATTCTTCAAGTGCTTCAATCAAATAATCAATAGCTCCAGCAGTATAAGCACCCGCAGAAATTGCACCTGCCATACATAAACCAATTTTGAATGTGTTATTTATTTCTGGCATAATTTATTCAGTACACGACAAAAAGTATAATTTTTGGAGGTTGGCAGGATAAATTTTGATCGGGAGTTGATGTTCTGTATATTAAAGTAACTTGTTGCGTTGTGCATTGAAGTTAGCTGTTTGATTAGTTGCTCCAAGAAATTTTGCAATTGCATTTGTTGAAGCTATGATATGATTTTTGTGATTACGTTTTAAGCCTCTGGTATCAAATTTTAGATTTTGAAATACAGTTTCATTGGTATCAAATGCAAATTTGGTTGCATATCTCAAAGACAAACCGATAACTTGCTTATCTGTTTGTTTGCTATAAAATGGATGTACTCCGAAATTCAATACGGGAATAATATTTAATCCATTAAATGAAAGTATATTTTTCTTAAACTGAACTTCATAAACAGAGGAATACTTTAATTGGTAAATATTACTCTTGTTAACTTTAAACCATTGGTATATCCCAATTTCAATTATTTTGTTGAATACTAAGGTGTTTTCTTTGTGTGTAATAGCTGCTGGGTTAAAGTCATTTGGTAATGCCAATTGCGGATTATCAACAATATTCCAAGCATAAACGGTCACCCCCTCTGAATAAAAATAGTATTCGGGATATTCATTTAGATAATCTTTGATTGATTGGGTTTTGTTTTCTGATTTGAAAATTTGAATACTTCCTTTTGATGGAATAATTTCTAAAACATTTAAAACCAAACCATTATTTTTTGCATTGGAATTTTGACTAAAACTCATCGTTTTTTTAGTTTAAAGTGATAAACCTCTTTCAAAATCAGCTAAATATTGGACAGGAATTATAATTCTGATAACATCTATATCTTGATTTTGTCCAAACTGGAAACCGTAATTTGTCGCAATGTATTCAATATATTCATTGCAGTTAATTCTGTGAACGATGTTGTTTACACCTGCCGAAAAAGCGTTGCTAAAATATGCAGGAAAACTTGGTATATTCTGATAACAATGTATTCTGCCTTCACTTCCCCAAGCACCTTGATTTTCGTTGTGTTCTCAATGAATTGAAGTTGTGCCGTTGTTTTTACAAAGAAAACCAAGTGCTTCAAAAAATTCATTGTCTGATGCAAATTGAATTTGTTGTTTTGTTCCAAAAATTAGTTGTGCCATAGTTTTTGATTTTATAAGTCGTTATAAATTGTCGCCAATTCTGTTTTGATTTGTCTGAAAGTTAAATCCGCTTTCAAGTCTTGTTCAAGTCCTGTGTTTATGCAATAAACAAAAGATTCTTTTCGGTAATATAATTCGTTTTTCTTCAATGATTTTTCAATGCTGTCCGATTTTGCAAGTAAGCAAACAAGTTGATAATCTAAGTTTATCGCATCTGTCTTGTTGTTTGGGTGTGCTTTTGTGTAATGTTGCGTTGCTGTCAATTTGATTAAATTTTCCAAATAGTGAGCAAGTTGCGGAAATTTGCTTTTCGGGAAAATGTGATGAACTTGCGTAGCATCGCCATTTGCCCATTGGTCTTTCACTTCACTTTCAGAATACATTTTTCTAATTTGGTTCATTGCTTTTTGCACCAAATAAGCGTTGAACGCTGTATCAACAACAACATTTTGTTCGCTGTCTGCATTTGCTTCTTGTCGTGAAACGGTTTTATCTTTTGATAAATCACGCCAATTTTTACGATTATACATTAAGTCCGTATAGTAAAATTCATTTTCGGACATTCGTCCTTTGATTGAACCCGGCAAATTGTTTTCACAAGCGTAAACATTTAGCAATTTCGGGAAAATACGTCTTACTTCAACTTCGCCATTGATTGCAGTATTTCCGATGATGAATTTAATAAAACGTCTTTGCAAATCTTCAAAATCCGTTTTTGTCAATTTGCCTTTTTCATACTTGCTTTTGTATTCTTCAAAGAACTTTATTTGTCCGCTGTCCGACATTACTTTTACAAAGTATTGATACAAGAAATTGTAAGCATTTCTATCTTTCAATGAAACATATTCCAAAACTGTAAGATTTGCAACTTTGTAATAATTCGTTGTTCCTCTTTTTTCAATATCCAAAATTCCTGCATAGGCCAAAAGTCGTAGCGGTTGCTGAATGAATTTATCGTATTCGCTTCTTGTTGTTGGATTAGTTGCTGACGGCTTATTGAAAATTGCTTTTACGTTTTTGATGAAGTATTGAGAATCCCAAATGTCTTGCACAATAAATTCTTTTTGCGGTTCACTTTCTCGCAAATTCAAAACACAATCCGCAATGATACAAACCACGTCTGGCGTACATTTTTGGTCCATAAACCTTGCATCATTTGTAACTCTGATGTCGTAATTTTTGCTTTTTAGCAACTTTTCAATTTCTGTCATTTACTCTAATTTTTTTAAAAGCCCGAAGAAGAAAACGGAATTATTATCAATGTTTAGTGAACGTGTTCCGAAATTTCGGGCAACACGATAAAACTTCTCAAATTCTTTTGAACCGTAATATTCCAAATCTTTTTCTGTCGGAAGTCGGCTACCATTTTTCAAAGTCAATAAAGCAACCGAACCGTCCGTAATGGTGTTTTTGGGCAAAAAACTCGCTCTTGGATAATAAGTAAGGTTCGGAATCATTACGACATCATCACGATTAAGAAATTTGGCGACAGCCAAATTTTCTGTATCGTCAATATAACAGTCGTAATTTTCCAATTCTTTGACTTCGTTATTACCCACATTGCGTGATTTTAAAACTCTGTATTTTCCGTTGTCTTTCGTAATTTGCTTTGTAATTTGCCTATCTCTAAAACTATTGAAAATATCAAATTTCATCTTCTCTGAAATTTCGTCAAATTCTTTATTTCGGTAAATTAACCAATATGGGAACTTGTCAGACAACAAATAATTTTTCCGTTTTTCTTCAACTGTTTCAGTGATGTAACTTTCTATTAAAATAGTTTCGCTTTGTTTTTTAGTTGAAGTTTCAAGCAACAAACTAATTGTTTCAATTTTTACGCCTTTGAAACCTTTCTCGCCATAATCGCAAATTTTCAAAAGGTTTTGCTCTTTCAAAATTTCTCTTGTGATATTAAATTCGGGCGAATTGATTAGGCTTTTCGGAACAATTAAAGAAACGAAGTTTCCTAACGTAATTGCTTTTTCAATGAAGAACGAAAACAAATTATTTGTTTCATTGTTTTTTACGTTGAATTTGTAAAGCGATAATAATTCTTGGTTGTTCGTTAGTTTTTTGTAAGGCGGATTTCCTACAACAATATCGTATTTTTCTTTGAAAGCGTGTGTAAGAAAATCAGCGTTGATGAAATTAAACTTGAACTTTTTAGGCAATTTCAATTTGGCTAAAATGTTTTTCAGCACAACGAAAGAATTATTGTCAATATCAACAAGGTCAAAAATTATTTCGTCTTTATCTTCGTATTTTTCAACCAACAACGGAATGAAATTACCAATGCCGACAGACGGTTCTAAAATTCTGATTTTCTTTTTTCCTTTCAGTTCGGGCAAATCTTTTACAACTGAAAATGCAATGTCTTTTCGTGTGAAAAATGCAGAATTTTCTTGACGACTTGAATTTGCGTATTCTGCAATTTGATAAATGTTTTCAAGTCCTAACTTGGAAAAATCAGAATTGATAAACGAAAGCAAATTTTCAGTTTCGCTCAATTCTTCTTTTTTGATTACGTTGTTTATTTCAGTTGTTGAAAGAAATTTTTGATTTAAAACTTCGTTTATTCTTTTTGCAATGTTGCTGAAAACGCCTGTCGGAACTGCTTCGCCAATGCAATGTCTAATGTTTAATTCTTCTTTTTTCAAAAACACTTTCTTTTCAAGCAAACTCATTTTATTCAACTTGTCTGTTGATTGATGTGTCCATTGAAAAGTTGTAGGAATACTCATCATCAGCATTAGTTCTCTAATACTGAAAACTCTGTTTTCTGCTGGGTGAACAGTATTTTGGCTTGACAAAATATCGTTTCTCGTATGCACACAAGGACCTTCTTTATCCCAATACCAACGTGCATATTTGTCGCCATTTTTACTTTCGTTGATAACGATTTTTCCGTCTTTTATTTGGTGCGGTATTCTATCTTTTTCTGTGTTTTGAAAAGCCGATTGTCCTTCTTTCAAATTCTCAATCCAACGCAACATTTTTGCATCATATTCTCTAAATGAATGGAAAATATCGGTTTTCGATATTTTTCCCATTTCATTTATGTTTTCTAAACCTGCAAAAAGTTTGCGTAGCGTTTTTGGTTTTTGTTTTTCGGGAAAAATGTCAAATGGACTAATGTTCTGCAAGTCTTTGCGAACACCAATTACAAGCGTTCTTGTTCTGCTTGATTGTGAACCATAATCTTTAAAATTTACGACTTTGAAAAGTATGTTGTAGTGTCCGCCTAAATTTATTTTTATGGCTTCTTCAATCGTTTTTTCTGTTCCGTCAATGTCGGTGCAAATTGTATTTAAAAATGCTCTTACATTTTCAAAAATGAAAAATTTAGGATTGACTTCTTTTGTGATTTTGATTGATTCTACAACCAAAGAATTTCTTGTCAATTCTTGATTTTTCTTGTGGTTTGCAACAGACATTCCTTGACAAGGTGGTGTAGCCACGATTATGTCAGGCTCGGAAATTTTGTGTTCCGTTTGCCACTTTTTGATTTCAGTAAAAAGTTTGTTTTTGATTTCTTTCGTTGAAATATCTCCGTCCAAATAACCTGTGTCGTATTTACACTTGTTGTTGAACGCTTGAATTTTCAGGCGTTTCGTCAAAATCTCATTTGTCGCAATACACTCAAAACCGTTTTGTTTAAAGCCGTAACAGCCAACTCCCGCACTGCTGAATAAACTTATGTATGTCAAAGGTTTGTTCATAGTTAGAATTTTATTTCGGCTTGTTTCACGTTTACACTTTTCAAGTAGTTTACTTTTTCTTCGGCTACAATTAGCGTTTCTGTTGAACAGTTGTATTCATACATTTTCTTTGCGAATTGGTCGCCAAAGTATTCGGTTTTCAACTTGTCAATGTCAAGGTTAAAAGCGGTCGCCAATTTGTCTAAGCGTTTTTCGTCAAATTCACGTTTCCCGTTTTCAATTTTGCTCAAATTCGCAGAGTCAAGGTCAAGTTGCGATGCAAGTTGTGTCAAGGTCAAACCCTTGTCTGTCCGTAATTCTCTGATGTATTCGCCAAACATTGCTTTCATTTGCTTGTAAATTTAAACTTGTCAATAAATGACAAAGTTAGCTAAGAAATTTAGTCTGACAAGTTTTTTCTCAGATTTTTTTTGTGAAGTCGGAAATTGTCGGGTGGGCTTGGGTACGGTCGGGCAAAATTAAATGTGGTGTTTTGTGTCGGCTTGTGCGGTGGCAAACACCTCTTTTAATTTTGCGAAGAATAGCAAAACGGCTTTGCCGAAAATTTGTCTGTCGCTCGTTTGTCAGCCCGAAACTTTGATGTTAGCACTGTCCCCCTACGGTTGCAGGCAACGCAGCGCTTGACGAAGTTCCGAGAAAAAAAAGAGGATACCAAAATTTATTTTGGGATTCCGGTGTTTTTTTTCTCGGGATCTAATTTTGTCAAGTATTTTGTTGGGCGACGTTAGCCGGAACGGCGAGCGGTGCGAGCCGCAGCCGGCGCAAAGCCCAGGCGTATCTTAGACAAAATTAGGTCAAGCGCTGCGTTGAGCGACATTTGTTTTGGATGGGAGTGTTTGCGCAGCAAAACACGAAGAACAAAACTACGCCGCAGGCGTAATGTCGCTCAACGTTTTGGGGCTTGCCGAAGGCGGGGATTTTTAGCACAAAAGTTCAATAGAATTACTAATGTTGAACCTTGCACAAATGCTCAATCGAAGAACTTCAGCCCCGCTTTTGGCAAACCCTTGTTATGCACAGTGCTTCTTGCTTGTCTGTTGTTATTCAAAGTCATAAACAGTCGTTTCAATTTCGTGAGCAATTAAATTGTCGTTTACGATTTCTTCAATTTCTGTCCATTGTCCACCTGCAAGTCCGCAACCAATTCTTGGCATATGAACACTTGCATTTTGTCGTTTGGCAAATTGTCTAACTCTTTCTAAACACTCAGAAACAAAAGTGTAACGAATAGGAGGAAGTCCGTCTTTGTCTGGGCGAATGTCTCTTTGAGCAAGCATATTTGCAACCCAAATGTCGTCAGTTGCTTTAACAAACTGAACGTTTCCTAATTCAAATTTCTTTTCGTTTGAGTATTTATCTCTACTTTCAAGCCGTTCAAATTGAACTATGTCAGTATTCTCTAATTCTTTGCTTTTATACCAACTTCTGTATTTTGTCTCTGGCTGTTTCCACCTTTTAGAAATTGCCATTACAAAACCTTTTCCCCAACCGCCAACGTCATTGCAAATATGAACAATGATTTTTGTTCCGTTGTCTGTTGGATTTGTTGCGTCTCCTTTTATGAATTTTATTGGTGTCAATTCTATTTGAGCGCGTTGCATAACCTCTAAATTTTTAAAAAAGCCCAAATTTTCTCCCGTT
>JAIXKT010000023.1 GCA_026932145.1 Bacteroidia bacterium | reverse complement strand
TCTCCCTGAACTGGGTAGTTTTTTATATTCCAAAAAGATTCTATTTTTTGTTCTAAATATTTTCCGGTTTCTAAATCCGGTAGGTTGCTAATAATCGAAAAAGTTTTTTCATTCTGGTCAATTCCTTTTAGTGAATAGGTTGTGGAATAGCCGTTTTTGGTTTTTGTAACTACCTTTACTACGTATAATTGCCTGATATTTATCCTGTTAATATTTTTTGCACCAAACCAAGGTAGTGGTTCGTGGGTTATTCTTATCTCATTACGGTCTGCAACAACTTTTGTTTGGTTGAGTATGCTAGCGATAGCATAATAGAATAGGCCTATTCCCACTATGCTATGTAAGGAGAGGAATAAATACTCAGGTACTTGAGATCCACTATTATGCATTGATAAAATCAGGGTTATAATGATTCCGATCCAAAAAGCGGCAACTATTAGAAGAAAAATACCTATTAAGACAGACCACTTCCACGTGAACTCAATTTCATAGTTATTTTCTTGTACTTTTATTTTCTCCGGTAGTGGAATTGCTTTAGAACTTTGGTTGGAAAAATTTTCTTGTTGCATAATAGTGGTATTTTTTTAGTAAAATTTTAATTAAAATTAGCAATAATTTATAGATAGTAGCAGTAGTTAGGAATAAAAGTTTTCACTATTTTTAGGTAAAAATTTTTATTCCTAACTGAGCTGAGTGCGGCTAATTATCGTCGGTAAACTCTCCCTGAACTAGGTAGTTTTTTATATTCCAAAAAGATTCTATCTTTTGCTCTAAATATTTTCCGGTTTCTAAATCCGGTAGGTCACTAACAAGCGAAAAAGATTTTCTTTTCTGGTCAATTCCTTTTAGTGAATAGCTTGTCAAATCGCCGCCTTTGCTTCTTGTAACTACCTTTACTACATATAATTGCTTGATATTTATCCTGTTAATATTTTTTGCACCAAACCAAGGTAGAGGTTCGTGGATTATTCTTATCCCATTACGGTCTGCAACAACTTTTGTTTGGTTGAGTATGCTAGCGATAGCGTAATAGACTAGGCCTATTCCTATTATGCTATGTAAGGAGAGGAATAAATACTCAAATCCTTGAGATCCACTATTATACATTGATAAAATCATGATTATCATGATTCCGTTCCAAAAAGCGCCAAGTATTAGATAGATAATAAGCCCTTCTAAGGTAAACCACTTCCACGTGAACTCAATTTCATAGTTATTTTCTTGTAGTTTTATTTTCTCCGGTAGTGGAATTACTTTGGAACTTTGATTGGAAAAATTTTCTTGTTGCATAATGGTCGTATTGAGGAGCTAAATAATTCATGCATTATAGTTCTTTCAATTTAGAATAAATTGTTTGCTATCAAATAGTTACAAAACTAATTAACTTCTTCTTCGACCGAGAAGTTTTGGATTTCCCAGAAAGCCTCTATTTTTTGTTCCAAAAACTTTCCTGCTTCTAAACTGGGTAGCACAATATTTGAGACAAGCGTAAAATGGCTACCATTCTGCTGAAGGCCACTTAGTGAATACGAAACATTTCCCCTATTGAATTTTTCAATAACATATAACTGCTTGATTTTGTTTCTATTAATAGATTTAATCCCAAGCCAAGGTAGTGGCTTATGCGTAATCATAATTTCATTTTTGGTTACGATAAGGGTTGTCTGGTTAATTAATTTAACTATGCCCAAATAAATCAGAAAAATACCGAGTAATAATTCTGCATAGGAAATAAGGTACAGAAGAATGTAGCTATTATAGAACCCTCTACCGGTGACCATAGAAAACGCAATCGCAACCAGACATAAAACACCAATTATGATATAGATAATCGCATATTGTGGATTCCATTTCCAGTCAAATTGTAGGCGTTGCCCGGCCTCCTGAAAACTCATATCGTTCGGTAATGGAAATTTTTTGGTATCTCCGTTATCTAATGTTTTTTTACTCATAATTAAAAAATAAGAATATTAAATTTTTCTGATATATTCAATTTTAGGTGGCTAAGTTACAATTTTAAACAGCTTGCACAAAAATATTTAGGTGTATTTCGGGAAAGAAACCGAATAAAAATCCCCCAAATTAATACTTGCTATAATTTACGGCATAGGATTCTCATTTTGAATGAGTTTAATGGCTTCCGGTAGCAAAGAAACTCCGCGTAAGAAGGTGTTATCTTGCTGATGTAAACTTGGATAAAATCCGGCATCATTGAAATATGCTCTACCGATATATGCTTTTAAATAGTTGTTTATTAAGAGTTTAGATGTAGTTAAATCTTCTTTCTTAATTTCAATTTTCTGCTGTTTTGCGAAGTTGAGCATTTCTTGCAGCATTTCGGGAGTAGGTTGAAACTGTTTGGCAAATGCCAATCCGTTGAGATATTGTTTTTTTAGTTGTGGATTTGCTTCTGCATATCTGATTGCAAACTGGCGAAATAAGCCGTTAGCTAAAAATTCGGATAGCGTTTCACTCCAGCTAGTAGTATCTTTTGGGGTAAAAAAGTCCGGCATAATTCCGCCACCGCCATAAACAGTTCGGCCTTTGTGGGTTTTATATTTTAAAGAATCTGGAAACTTGATTTTCGATTCGTCATATAATTCGCCGGTTTCTATTCTTTTATAGACTTCATTTTGGTATTCTTCGGTGCTGGTTTCAAACGGTTTTTGGATGCACCGTCCGCTTGGGGTAAAGTAGCGGGATACAACGATTCTGACGGCAGATCCGTCTTTCAGTTTTCGTTGGGTTTGCACCAATCCTTTGCCAAAAGAGCGTGTACCTACGATAATTCCTCTGTCCCAATCCTGAACGGCTCCCGAAACAATTTCGCTGGCCGAAGCAGAACCTTGGTCTATTAGAACTATCAAGGCACCGTTTTCAAAATCGGCTATTTCAGCGGTAGCCTCATACCGGCTTTTGCTCTCCGGAGTTCTGCCTTCTGTATAAACAATCAATTTATTTTCTTTCAGAAAAGCATCTGCCATATATTCAGCCATTTGCAGGTAACCGCCTGGGTTTCCCCGTAAATCAAGCAATAGATGCTTCATTCCTTGTTTTTTGAGATTATTGAGGTTATCCCGAAACTCTTTGTAGGTAGTTTCGGCAAAACGGCTTACTTTGATGTAACCTAAGGTATCATTGACTAAATAGCTGAAATCTACGGAATGAACCGGAATGGCATCGCGGGTCAAGGTAAATGGTAATAGTTTGGAAAAACCATGTCTTCGGACTTCAATTTTTACCAAAGTTCCCTTTTTACCCCGTAATTTTTTGACTACGTCGTTGCTGGTGATTTTAACACCGGCCACATTTTCTCCCTCAATTGTGATGATTCTATCACCCATCTGGATGCCAGCTCGTTCACTGGGGCCACCGGATAAAGGTGTAACTACATACAGCGTATCATCAATAATCTGAAACTCAATCCCGATACCGTCAAAACTTCCACTCATCTGGTCTTCAACCTCCTCCATTTCGCTTTTGGGAATATAAAAAGTATGTGGATCTATGCTTTTAAGCATACAAGAAATGGCCTCATCGGTAAGAGTCTGGTCATTTAATGGTTTAATATAATAATAATTAAGGAGTTGTAATACTTCAGAGAATTTACCGTCTGGATTATTATAGGTAGTGTCCGGCCAGAATTGATTTAGTTTTAAGCCAATCAGTACTCCAAAACCCAACGTAAGTACCAACAGAATTCCAATAATAATCCCCCGAATCATGGGTTTTTTTAAAATAACGGCAAAGATAGGCATAGCCCGCCAATTATGCACTGAACAAACAGGATTTAGCAGCCAAATCGCTTTAGCTTTCAGGAAACAAAAAAATCTATAAATTTGTATTCTTCGCTGTAATCGGTATTTAACATAATCTAAATCAAGCCATCGTGAAAAAAATAATTATCGGAATATTTGTCTTTATTCTGCTTATCATCACTGCATTAGCAGTAATTCCCATCTTTTTTAAAGATAAAATTATTGCCGTGGTGCAAAAGACCATTAATGAGCGTGTTAATGCCCAAGTGAGTTTCAAGGATTTTGACCTGTCATTATTTTCAAATTTTCCACGTATGACGATTTCTCTGGAGAATTTACAAGTATCTGGAAAAGGCGAATTTACGATGGATACGCTGCTAAAAATCCAAGATTTTGAGTTGGCACTTAACCTAAGCTCTGTCTTATTTGGAGAAGACCTAACGATAGAAAAGATTCGTATTGCTAAGGGTAATATTTTTGCCCATGTTTTGAAAAATGGTAAAGCCAATTGGGATATTGCGGTACCGGATTCGGCTGTTCAAACACAAGATACCAGCAAAACTACATTTAAGCTAAAATTAGCAGCGTATGCTTTGGCCGATCTAAATATCCGCTATTGGGATGAAACAATGCCTCTAAACGCACAGCTAACCAACTTAAATCATCGCGGATCCGGAGATTTTACAGAGAGCCTCTTTGACTTATCTACCAAAACAGACATCCAAAAACTCCTTGTGGAGTTTGACGGCACTCGCTACCTGAACCAAGTAGCCTTTAAGGCAGACGTTAATTTGGGAATAGACCTTAACAAAAACCAATATAGCTTTAAAGATAATTTCTTTGAAATCAATGATTTAAAGATTGGCTTACAAGGAAATATTGCTATGCCCGGCGAAGATATTGCCTTAGACATATCTCTGAAAGCCCTCAAAACCGAGTTTCAAAGCGTGCTTTCTTTGGTTCCGGGAATCTATACAGAATCATTCAAAGACCTGAAAACCGAAGGAAAATTTGAATTAACTGCCTCTGCAAAAGGAATTTACAACAAAAATACCTTACCTACTATTGCGGCAAAATTAGGGATAGAAAACGGCTTCTTTAAATATCCTGAGTTACCGGAGCCGGTCAGCAAAGTTAATGTAACCGCCTCGGTAAATCTACCCAATGGAAACATTGAAGCACTTGAATTGAAAATCCCGCAATTTCATGCAGAAATCGGAAAAAATCCCATTGATTTAAAATTAAACTCTACGGGAATGAAAACCATTAACTTAGACGCTACCTTAAAAGCTAATGCAGACTTAGCGACCCTAAGCAAAGTAATTCCATTAGAAAAAACCGTTATGAAAGGAACTCTGTTTGCAGATGTTGAAGCAAAAGGTACTTATTCCCCAAACCAATATCCGCAAGTAAAAGCTAAAATCAGCTTAGAAAATGGATTCTATCAATCAGCAGATTTCCCGATGGCTATCGAAAACCTAAACCTAAGCATGACCGCCGATAACCCAACCGGCCAACTCAAAGATATGCGCATTGACCTAACTAACTTTCATGCCGAACTCGATAAGCAACCTATTGATGGAAAGCTAATTGCATCCAATATGGAAGACATCAATTATGAACTTTTCCTGAAAGGAAAGTTAGATTTAGAAAAACTTATCAAAGTCTATCCACTCGAAGGCACTCAGATGAAAGGTATTTTAATTGCTGATATTCAATCACAAGGAAAACAGTCTGCGGCTACTTCTGGAAAATATGACCAACTGCCAACCTCGGGCACGCTGCAAATCAGTGATTTTTCCTATAAATCAACAGCATTACCGCAAGGAATTACGATTCAAAGTGCTGACCTTAAATTTAGCCCCAAAGATATTGCACTTTCAAGCTATCAAGGAACAGTAGGAAAATCAGACATCGCGTTGAATGGTGCAATTTCCAACTACATCGCGTATGTACTCTCTGACGCACCCATAAAAGGAAATTTAACCCTAAACTCCCGTAAATTTGATGCTAATGAATGGATAAGCTCCCAAGAAGTGCCGGAAAACTCCTCCGCAGACTCGGTTTCATCCCTGACGGTAGTTGATATTCCAGCTAATATTGACTTTTTATTACAAGCCAATATTGACCAGATTTTATATGACAATTTGAAAATCAACGAGTTTAAGTCCGGTGTTTTGATAAAAGACAAAACCGTTCGTCTTGTGGATGCCGGATTTAACGTGCTGGGAGGCAGAATGGTAGCCAATGGTACTTACTCCACCAAGGATATTGCCAAACCTACCATAGATTTTGGATTGACATTATCCCAACTTAGTTTTAAGGAAACTTATGATGCTTTTTATACGATGCAGCGTTTTGTTCCGATAGCACAAAATATCGCCGGGAAGTTTAACGCTAACCTACATTTTTCTACCCTGCTACGCCAAGATATGATGCCTGATTTAGGTACGCTTTCGGCCTCCGGCCTCGTTGAAACCATAGATGCCATACTCTCAGATTTTCCGGTATTGAACAAAATGCAGGATTATACCAAAATCTCCCACTTTTCTACAATAAATATTGGAAATACCCGCGCTAAATTCACCATAGCAGACGGAAAACTAAACTTAGAGCCGATGGATATTAAATTTTCTGATTATCAGATGAATGTTGCCGGCTACACCGCATTAGACCAATCCATAAAGTATGTTTTGAAGATGGACGTTCCTACCGGTGCTGTTGGGGCAGCAGCGGTTTCTGCCATAACTAAATTTACCGGCCAAAACATAAACGCACCGCAGCGGCTCAAATTCGATTTATTTCTTGGGGGAACGATCAAAAACCCAACCATCACAGGAGGTGCTGTCGGTAATTCGGCGGCTAATACTGTAAAAGAACAAGTAACCAATGAAATTAAAAATCAAGTGAACGAGCAAACGGAACGCGCTAAGCAAGAGGCAGAACGGATTCGTAAAGAGGCCGAAGATAAAGCTCGCGCAGAAGCAGACCGAATCCGTAAAGAGGCCGAAAATAAAGCCCGCGCAGAAGCAGACCGCGCTAAAAAAGAAGCCGAACAACGCGCCAAAGAAGAAGCCGAAAGACTAAAACGAGAAGCCGAAAATAAACTCAAAGATAAGTTCAGATGGCCAAAATAACCCAGTCCCTAACATTCATCTTAGGGCTATTCCTAACCCAAACAGCTTTTTCCCAAAACACAGCCTTCCGTAGATCCGTTCCGGTAATCCATGGAATAGACACCTTAGCAAATGCGTGGGCAGGCGGGCTAAACAATCCCATGACCTACTCCTTAGAACTCAACTTTGACGGCAAGCCTGACCTCGTGATCTTTGACAGAAGCGATAACTTTATAGCACCTTTTCTGAACATCGGCACACCCGGATTCCCAAAATATCAATTTGCGCCTCAATTCAAAAATGCCTTTCCAGATACATTTATCCAACGAATTCAATTTGAAGATTTAAACTGTGATGGAAAAAAAGACCTCATCGCGAACATAAATTCTAACATCATTATTTTAAAAAATACTTCTGCAAATGGCCAACTTAGTTTTGCCCTTTGGCAAGATACTGTACTAACAAACTATGGAGGGGTTTCCGGAGTAAGCCCGCTATACATCTCCGTAGAAGATGTGCCGGCTTGGTATGACATTGACTCAGACGGAGATATTGATTTACTGACCTATGATATTTTGGGCAGCCAAATAGAGTACCATAAAAATATTGCACAGGAGCAGTTTGGGCGTTGTGATACCATTATTTTGTCATTGCGCTCAAGTTGTTTTGGGCATTTTTATGAATATTACAATTATGGAAACGGGACGTATCAAGCGATACTAAACAACCCGCCTTGCAACCCCGGTGAAAAAAAACCATCCGAAAAAGTACAACACAGCGGCGGTGCTATCCTTGCCCTGAGCCTCAACGCAGATTCACTTGCCGATATAATTGTTTCTGATAACGGCCCGGCAAATGCCATCGCATTATTCAACGGTGGCTCCCAAACAATTGCCCACTTTATCCACCAAGATTCTATGTTTCCAGACTACAACTTCCCAATCTATGTAGTATCATTTCCGGCTTATTTTTATCAAGACGTTACCGGAGATTATATACCGGACTTGCTCGCTTCACCCTACCAAACCGTAGGTTCTCAGGATGTGCAAAGTCTTTGGATGTATAAAAACTTTGGAAGTATCCAACAACCAGATTTTCGTTTGCAGTGGCAAGATTGGCTGCAAAATACGATGATAGATGTAGGTACAAATGCAATTCCTACTTTTTTTGACTGGAACCAAGATGGAAAAAAAGATCTCATTATCGGCAATAGAGGAAAATTTCAAAATGGCCAAGATGTAGCTTCAGGATTAAGTTTGTATATCAACATCGGCACAAATGAAAACCCAATTTATCAACTTAAAACAACTGATTATCTGGGTTTGATGAACGACCCGCTTACTACCGTTTTTCAGCAAATTCATCCTGCATTTGGGGATTTAGACGGCGATCAAGATGAAGACCTGCTCATCGGTTTTAACAATGGAAAAATTTGGTATTACCAAAACAATACAACCCCCGGAGATACTGCAAAATTTACCTTAACAGCCCAAAACTACCAAAATATCAATGTTATCAAAAATGCCGCTCCAGCTTTGTATGACATAGACTCTGATGGCGACTTAGACTTGCTTGTAGGAGCATCAAACGGAAAAATATTTTGTTATGAAAATATAGGAACGCCGCAAACCCCTAACTTTCAACTCTTAACAGATAGTTACGGAAAAATCCAAATGAAGGAATATTACTTTTCTTTTGTTGGAAATGCCAAACCTTACGTAGTTAATTTAGATTCAGATAATTCACCCGAACTTCTGGTAGGGTCATTGGACGGAAAGGTTTATCTTTATGATAACATCTACTTAACTTCAACGGATTCGTTTCCAAGTTTGGGTACATTAGACGGGATAGATTTTGGCACGGAATCAAGCCCTGCTGCTACTCAAATGGGTGTAGATTCTATGGGTTACATCGTTGGAACCCGCCGAGGCGGTGTGCATTTTCTCAAAACCAATAAATCTATCACAACTCAAAAACCAATAGAACTAACTGATAATCAGATAAAAATATTCCCAAATCCAGCTACTAATCAAGTTTGGATAACCACAGGATCAAACAAACCGGTCTTAGTTGAAATCTTTAATTCGCAGGGAATGAAAGTCAAAGAGCCTTTTGCCGTTTCTAATGGGGAAGCTATCTCTACGGAAAATTTCCCTATCGGATTGTATGTATTCAGGTTTTCAAACAAAACAAATACCAAAACAAATACTGAAATACACAGAATATTGATTATCAAGTAATTAAATTAATAATCAATAGGTTTAATGTTGAGTAGAGAGAGAGGGATTCGAACCCCCGGGGCTTTAACACCCAACGGTTTTCAAGACCGCCGCAATCGACCACTCTGCCATCTCTCTAAAGTGCCGCAAAATTACATAAAACAATATTATCTTCCAAATGAAATTAAAATTGAACCTCTAAATTATTATCCATTTTAAAAAAATCATATTTGACTTGTAATAAGCAATTTATATGGATATTCTGTTAGTTAATTAAGATTTAAAGTACTTCAAAATGGTTTTTTACTACGATATTAAACACTTTTAAAATATTTTTTTCTGTTAAAATATCCTTTGGGCATCCATAATCGGTAATTTCTTGATTCTTTAGTAGCAGCACTTTGTTGGAAAATTTTGCGGCAATATTGAGGTCATGTATAACGCCAATTACCGTAATATCTGGATTTTGAGCCACAAATTCTTTCAGTTTATCCATCAAATCATACTGATAAAAGACATCTAAAAAGGTTAGTGGTTCATCTAATAGCAATAATCTGGGTTTATTTTCTACGGATTTCCAGATTTGGGCAAATACCCGCGCAAATTGAACCCGCTGTTTTTCGCCTCCGCTTAGGGTAAGGTAGTTTCTGTCTTTTAGTGTGAATACATCAAATAATTGCATTGTGTGTTCACAAATATTGAGATCTGTATGGCTTGGTTTTCCTTCAAAGTGTGGATAACGCCCCATAAGTACCACTTCAAATACACTTAGCGGAAAACTAAGTTCAATATTTTGAGAAAGAACGGCTCGAAAAGTAGCTAATTCTTTAAGTGAAAATTTTTGGATAGGCTGATTTTGGATATAAATTTTTCCCGTAGTAGGCTTTAGTTCGCTGCTTATCAGTTTAACCAAAGTTGATTTTCCGGCGCCGTTAGGGCCTAATATCAAATGTATTTCACCGCTTTCAAAACTGCATGAAATATCATGGAGGATTTTTTTGTCCTTAATTTGATAGGAAAGATTTTCTAATGTAACCATATCAAAAGGAATAGTTTGTTTTTTGCAAGAGGGCAATAAAGATGGGTGCGCCAATCACAGAGGTTACTATTCCGATGGGGAGTTCAGCGGGGCTTAGCAAAAGACGCGCAGTAATATCCGAAGCTGTTAAGACAATAGCCCCCAACAAAGCACCCGTCCAAATCAAAATCCGATTATCAGACCCGCTTATCATTCGCAGTAAATGCGGCGTAATCAAGCCAACAAAGCCAATAACCCCCACAAATGCCGTAGAAACGGCTACCATAATCACGTTTATGAGTAATACCTGCATTTTTAATTGTTTGATATTTACCCCCAGCAGTTGTGCTTCTTCTTCACCCAGCATCAAAGCATTTAATTTCTTAGCGTATCTCAAACTTAATAGCAAGCCGGATATGGTAACGATAGCTACGAAAAATAAGCCCTCCCAATACGAGCCGGATAAAGTTCCTAAGTTCCAAAAAGTAATAGATCTGGCTTGTGGGTCGCGGGCTATGTATGATAGAAACCCAACGCCGCTGAGAAACAAAGCATTTATTGCCATACCGGTTAGTAATAAGGAAATTACAGAGTTTTTTCCGCTTTGTTTTGATTGGGATAAGTAAAAGACCATTGCAGTAGAGATGATGCCACCGATACAAGCTGCAAGGGGAAGTGTCCATTCACCTAAGTGAATTTTAAAACTTGCCCCTAAAACGAAATATAAGGCTGCTCCAAAGGCTGCTCCACTTGAGGTGCCAACTAAGCCCGGCTCAACGATGGGATTCCGAAACAATGCCTGCATCAAAACGCCTCCAACGCCCAACGTAGCTCCTACCAATATTCCCATAAAAACCCGAGGTAAGCGGATGTATAAAAAAATCCGATGATTCAAGTCTAATAACGTTTTTCCGCTGAAAATATTGACAAGAGCATCGCTGATTTCTTGGTTGGAAATGTTTACAGCACCAAATCTTACAGAAATAAGGGTGGTAAGCAGCAGCAGAATGAACAGCACAAGCCCAAGAAGTGCCGGCTTAGGGGTTTTCATCCGGATGAATGAGTTTTTGGATTAACAAAACATTTTCCCCTGTTCTGGGACCTAAATACACGAGATCATGCTCTTCGATTCTGAATATGTGTTTATTTTTATATGCTTTGGTAGCTGAAATTCCGGGTAGTTTTTCTATTTCGTTATTTTCTTGGAGCTTGTCGTAGCCAAAGTCAGTCAGTAAAATGATGTCCGGGTCTGCGGCAGCGACTATTTCCGGTGATAATTGTTTCATTCCTTTTTCGTCTTTGACGGCCATTTCTCCGCCAGCCCATTCCAGCATCTTAGCAGCGGTACTTTTTTGGGTCATCACTAAATAGACATTAGAGGCACGTCCAAAGTGAATAATTAAGACTTTGGGTTTCTTTTTGTAGTTCGTTGTTTTTTGCAAAGCGGTCTGCATTTCGCTATTCATTTTTTTGCATAGCGAGTCGGCTTCTACTTCTTTTTTAAAATAGCTTCCCATTTCCCGAATCAGAGAATCTGTTCCTTCGATTGTAGATTGGTATTTTCCAAATACTTTCATCGGGATTTTCAGCTCTTCTAATTGCTTCACAACGTGCTCCGGCCCAATGTTGTTATCATGTAAGATGCAAGTTGGTTTCATTGCCAAAATTGTTTCCGAACTCAATGCACGATGGTAGCCAATTGTGGGTAGTTTTTTTATCTCCGGCGGATATGTACTTGACAAATCTACTGCAACAATGTCTTTTTGGGCCCCTAAACCAAAGATAATCTCCGAATATTGTTTTGAAATACAGACAATTCGTTGCTGATTTTCCTCTTTTTCGTTTTTATTACTAAATCTATCACAACTTAGAGCTGCAAAAGCAAACAGCAGTAGCAAAATATTGTTTTTCATATCTTAGTAGTTTTAAAGATAAAAAAGCCTGCTTCTACTTAGAAGCAGGCTTTGAGGTTGGGTTAAAAAGTGTATCTGAGATTTAAACCGCCAAAGAAGTTAATATTTCTAGGTGCGGGGATATAGGCATCTGGTAGTTGATTTACAAACACCATGTTGTAGTATTGCACACCGGTTATGTTATTTGCTCCGGCATAAATATCTATATCAAAGTGCTTTATGTTTTTACGGAATCCTAATTTTGCGTTAAGCAGGCCATAAGGATTGGTTTTGTTTAAACCGTCAGACGTATAGGGCATACTGCTGCGATAATTGTAATAAATATTTCCAAACAGGCCGATTTTTGTATCTGCATCAACACCTACGTTGAATACTATGGGAGCTACACCGGCTACTGCATTTCCGGAATAATCTTCTGTTACAGGATTATTACTGGCAATTTTTTGATACCGATAATCTCCATACTTAAAGTCAGAATACGTGAAATTAGCAAATGGCTGTAAAGATTTAAGGAAACCGGTATTGGATTCTATGGCTTTATAGCTCAAGAGTAATTCAAGTCCGTTATTATTTGAGCGGCCGCCGTTTACGATGTAAGTATATAATGTAGCAGTATTTTGTGGGTTCGGTACGGCTACAGTTGTAAACTTGTTTTGAAACGTTGTATTAAAAATAGCTACTGTATAAAACAGTTTGTTATTGAAGAAACTGCCTTTTGTACCTAATTCAATTTGAGTGCCTTTTTCCGGTTTTAGATCGGTATTTACTTGCCCTGTGGTTGAGATTAAAACATTTCCGCTCACCGGAGCTTTGTAACCAGTAGAATAGGAAAAATATGCAGAGGCAACAGTACTGATTTTTTTATTGATGGAAAAAGTCGGGGAAACTAATCCGTTATAGCTGGCTTCATAAACTTTTGATTTGATATTTCCGGGTTTGTTATTGCTTAGCCCCCATAAACGGTCTTCCAGACGAATATTCATGTTGCTTACGCCTACGCCAGCAGTAACACTAAAACTCATAGGTAAAGTTACCGTCCATTGGGTAAAATAGGAATACGTAGAGTTTGTTGTGGCCTGATTGCTTGTAGCACTTGTGATAGTATTATAGCCACCGATATTGGTGCTATCTGTTCCCATACCATAGCCCATCGTTGAAGCATTCATTTTTTGGGCTTCAATACCTGTAATTCCGGATAAAGTGATTTTTTCAGATAGTTCAAATTTCTTTTCAAACACAGATCGTAGGCCATAGTTTATCGGTAACTTATCTGTCCAGCCTCCGGCTGAACTTTGGTTGATGTTTTGAGAAGAGCCAAAGAGTGTAGTTGTATTCGATATTTTTTTGCTGAAGCGATAAGTGTGCCCGATACCGGCTCTAAATGATTTAACGCCGGAATGAGCATCATTTTTGACATAGCGCGGGTTACCGGAATAATCCAATGTGTCATACTGTTCCTTCGTTAATTCACCGTTTCTTTCGTCATAGCTATTTGCATAACCCAAGTAAGTTGTGATACTTTGCTTATCGTTCAGGCGGAAGTCTCCGATCATATTCACAAAGTCTTTTTTGGATTTTGTGTGGGGCATAAAACCGTCATATTGTTGGTGGCCATAGTTTACGAGTAAAGAGGAGCGTTCCCCTCCAATACTTAAACGGGTGGTGGTTCTGAGTAAGCCATAGCTTCCGGCTAAAACATCTTGACTAACAGCGGTTTTGTTTTTGGGAGCTTGCTCTGTTCTCATATTAACTACGCCTGCGATAGCCAATCCATAGAGGCTACCTGCGGGACCTTTTAATATTTCAGTATTAGAAACGGAGCCGTAGTCAATATCATCCATTACCGTAATGCCTTCTGCATCGGTGATAGGGATTCCGTTGAGGTACATTTTAATGCCTTGTCCGTCAAAGTTGCTGTTTATTCCGCGTACACCGATTCCGTTACTGTATCCGCGAATAGTTATTTGCTGGCCGGCAGAAAGTGTTCTGCGTTGCATCGTAACACCCGGAACGTTGGTATTGATGGCATCATCGAGAAAAAGCCCAGTAGCTCTTTTCAACGCAATCTTATCCATCTTCACAATGGAGCTTGGAACTTCCAGTTGTGATTTATTGGGATTAGAAGTAGCTGTAATTTCTACGGTTTCCAATTCCTGGGCATCTGATGTCATGGCAATTTCGATATTTTCTCCGCCGCATTTAAAAGTTTCCTCTACGGTTTTGTAACCGGTAAGCGTTATTTTCAAAGAAACTGACCCGGTACAGTTTATGGTAAATTCCCCATTCTTATCCGTTACAACTCCTTGAGAGTTATCAATAGAAATATCAACTCCTGCTAAAGGAGTCTTCTCAAATTCGTCAACTACTTTACCTTTGAGTTGACCGGTCTGTGCAAAGGCTGCCAATGAACAAACCACGCTTATAATAAGCAAAATATTTTTTTTCATTTTTGGTTTAATTTTTTAATAAAAGATTACAATCTCTCTTGCATAACAAGAGTTAAATAGGTTTATAAAGCTAAAAAATTAACCAAAAATGGGAGGGGGAGTTAGCGTTTCAATGTGTGGTGAATTATAAAAAACAATTATTTCGGGAAAATTATGTCTAATTTGAGGGGAATGATAAGGTAGCAAAAAGTCGTTTTTTTCTACAAGATATACTAATTTTAATATTTTGACGGCATTACTAAGCGGGCTGTTCGGGGTTGTTGATTCTTGCGCCATCTTCTGCCGAACTATTGGATCTAAGCGAGCGAAAAGAGCTGTTTCTTCAACATCATTGATGCAATATAACTGGATAGAATTGTTCGTTTTTTCAACATGGACAATATCAAACATCTGGTTTCCTAAACGAAATTCCTTGTCTTGCCTTATCCAATCTATTTGTTTGTACTCTTCTTCAGAAAAGCTAAAAAAGTGCAGTTTATTTTTAGGTACACCGGCTTCTATTTGTTCCTTAATGATTTTTCTAAGACGAACTTGCTCAAATTTAAATATCAAAAAAATCCCCGTTATATCAAAAACAGCTACCAGCAGCAAAAGTATTGATAAGGGTTTTCTCAGCATCTGATTCGAGGCAACAATATTAGCAAACGTTTTTGCAAAAAAAATATTACCAGCCAGAATTGCAAAATATTTTTCATTTTTGAGTATAAAATAATGTGGGTTACACCATTCATACCTATACTAATGTTAGGTTAGATATGTTATGACGCATATATTTCGTATCTTTACAAAAAA